>USSR01000327.1 GCA_900557355.1 uncultured Bacteroides sp. | reverse complement strand
GCAAGGCAAACCGTTCACGCCTGGACTCATTTACAGGAATAGGTGATGAAAAAGCACTGAAAGTATTGCAGAAAGTACATGATACGTTTGGCGTACCCACAGTTACAGATATTCATTCTGCCGAGGAGGCTGCCATGGCTGCCGAATACGTGGACGTACTACAGATTCCGGCATTTCTTTGCCGTCAGACGGACATTCTGATAGCTGCCGCAAAGACAGGAAAGGTAGTAAATATTAAAAAAGGACAGTTCCTCTCCCCTCTTGCCATGCGCTTCGCTGCAGAAAAGGTAGTGGAAGCCGGCAATAAGGAGGTAATGATCACCGAACGTGGAACGACTTTCGGATACCAGGACCTCGTCGTAGACTATCGTGGAATACCGGAGATGCAAACTTTCGGTTATCCGGTTATTCTGGACGTCACCCACTCGCTGCAACAACCTAATCAGACAAGCGGAGTTACAGGCGGTATGCCACAGCTCATTGAAACTGTAGCCAAAGCCGGTATTGCCGTAGGTGCCGACGGATTGTTTATTGAAACACATGAGCATCCCGAAATAGCTAAGAGCGATGGTGCCAACATGCTGAAGCTGGATCTGCTGGAAGGATTGCTGACAAAGTTAGTACGGATAAGAGAGGCTATAAAAGGATAAGTTCACTCTTGTAAAGTACACTGAGATAAATGGGAATTTAGCAAGTTTTGCCGCTAGATTCCCATTTGTGTAAAAAAACAATCCTCCTCTTGTGATTTCTTTTTCTGCCTTTCGACAAATAGAGCAAGAAACAATTTTAATATTCATTCATATGAAACATTCATTTCGTAGTTTATTGGTGGTAGCATTCGTTTTATGCGCCAGTTTCCAACAAGCGGTAGCACAACAAATGCAGTTTCCGCCTCTTCCCGTGGACAAGAATGTCCGTATCGGCCAATTAGACAATGGCCTGACGTATTACATCCGTCATAACAAATTACCCGAAAACCGGGCTGAATTCTATATTGCCCAGAAAGTAGGTTCCATCCTCGAAGAGCCGCAACAACGTGGCCTTGCTCACTTTCTGGAGCACATGGCTTTCAATGGCACAAAGAATTTCCCCGGCGACGACAAAGGTCTCGGCGTTATCCCCTGGTGTGAAACTGTGGGTATCAAATTTGGAACAAACTTAAATGCCTATACCAGCATAGACGAAACCGTCTATAATATCAGCAATGCCCCGATAGACCGTGCCGGTGTATTGGACTCTTGTTTGCTGGTTCTGCACGACTGGTCCAACTACATTCTGCTCAAAGATGACGAGATAGACAAAGAACGTGGAGTGATCCGTGAAGAGTGGCGTAGCCGTAACAGTGGTATGCTGCGCGTCTATACCGACCTGCTTCCCACTATATATCCGGGCGACAAATACGCAGATTGTATGCCTATCGGCTCTATCGATGTAATCAATAACTTCCCCTACAAAGATATCCGTGACTATTACCACAAATGGTACCGTCCCGATTTGCAAGGTATCGTCATCGTAGGCGACATTGATGTAGACGCTGTAGAAGCCAAACTGAAAACAATATTTGCCGACGTACAGAAAGCGGTAAATCCCGCAGAGCGTGTTTATTATCCTGTTGCCGATAATAAGGAACCTATCGTAGCCATCGGTACGGATAAAGAAGTAGACGATCCGTCTATCGAAGTTTACTTCAAGCAAGATGCAACTCCCGATTCAGAAAAGAACAACGTAGGTTATCTGGCTTCCCAGTATATGACAAGCATGATCACCAGTATGCTGAACGCACGTCTGAGTGAACTGACCCAGAGCGCTAATCCGCCGTTTACCCGTGCATATAGCAGTTATGGTAATTTCTTTGTAGCGAAAACGAAAGAAGCACTCAACCTCTCTGCTTCAAGTAAAGCAGACGGCATCGAAAAAGCCTTGAAAGTCCTGTTACAGGAAGCAGAACGCGCCCGTCGTTTCGGTTTCACAGAGTCTGAATATGCCCGTGCCCGCGCTAACTATCTGCAACGTCTGGAATCTGCATACAATGAGCGTGAGAAGACCAAACACGGTTCTTATGTACGTGAGTATGTACGTAACTTCCTGGATGCCGAACCTATCCCCGGTATTGAAACAGAATATGCCATGATGAACCAGTTAGCTCCTAACCTCCCGGTACAGGCTATAAACATGGCAATCCAGCAACTCGTTCCGGACAGCAACCAAGTAGTTATCATTGCCGGTCCCGAAAAAGAAGGATTAAAATATCCGCAGAAAGAAGAAGTTATTGCTTTGCTGAAAGGTATGAAGAGCCTCGATCTGCAACCGTATGTCGACAAGGTTTCTGATGAACCTCTGATGAAAGAAGCACCGAAAGGCGGCAAAATCGTATCTGAGAAAGAAGGTGAAATCTATGGTAGTACGAAGCTTGTTCTGTCCAATGGTGTAACTGTTTACATCAAGAAAACTGATTTCAAAGCAGATGAGATCCGTATGAAAGCAACCAGCCTGGGTGGCAAATCTCTTTTTCCCGATAAGGATGCACTGAACTTTGCTGTCATGGACAATGTAGTTGCCGTAGGCGGTTTGGGTAACTTCAGCCAGGTAGACCTTACAAAGGTATTGGCCGGAAAGAAAGTTTCTGTTCGTGCCGGACTGGGTGCCACTACTGAAAATGTATTCGGAACTTGTTCCCCGAAGGACTTCGAGACCATGATGCAGTTGACCTATCTCACATTCACCGCTCCCCGCAAGGACATGGAAGCATTCGAGTCTTATAAGAACCGTACAAAGGCTGAACTGGAAAGTGCACAGGCTAATCCGCTTTCTTCTATCAACGACACATTGCAGAAGGCTATGTACAACAACCACCCGCGCGTGGTAATAATGAAACCGGAAATGGTAGATCAGATCAACTATGACCGTATTCTGGAAATGTACAATGACCGCTTCAAAGATGCCAGCGACTTTACATTCTATTTCGTTGGAAACATTGACCTGGAAACAGCTAAACCGCTGATTGCAGAATATCTGGGCGCATTGCCTGCCATCAATCGTAAAGAGACTTTCAAGGATACCAAGATGGAGATCCGCAAAGGTACATACAAGAACGAATTTGCCAAAGAGCAACAAACTCCGACGGCAACTATCGTATTCCTGTATACCGGAAAAACTCCTTATACATTGAAGAATGAAATTCTATTGAGCTACATGACTCAGGTGCTGAACATGGTTTATACTGAAGAAGTACGCGAAAAAGAAGGTGGTACATACGGTGTAAATTGCATGGGTAGCCTACAGAAGTATCCGAAAGAACAATTGCTGATGCAGATTGTCTTCCAGACCGATCCTGAGAAGAAAGATAAACTAGCCGGTATCGTAGTAGACGAGCTGAAGAAACTGGCAGCAGAAGGACCGTCTGATGTACATTTACAGAAGGTGAAAGAGTACATGTTGAAAAAATACGCCGATAACCAAAAGGAAAATGCATACTGGCTGAACAACCTGAACGATTACTTCTACTATAATATGGATATGACGCAAGGATATACAGATATCGTAAACAGCATCACTGCCAAAGATATCCAGAAGTTTGCAGCCGACTTGCTGAAACAAGGTAATGAGATCGAGGTAACGATGACGGTACCTAAGAAGTGATAATAGGCAAGTGATTAGTGATAAGAACCGTATGTTCGCTTATCACTAATCACTGCCTCCTTAATCACCAATTAATCACTAACGACTAATCACTAAAGACATGAATCTATTTCTTGAGCTACGTAAACATGGAAAGTTAGCAGAAAAGCGGCATCCGATGTACGAGAAGAGCAAGTTCGGAAAGTTTTGGATGTACTTCATGAGTGTGTTCTGGGCAGCTTATCTCATATTCTTCGGAACAACTTTCGCCTTTGCTTTCGATGGTGGAGCCAGAGAAGCCTACCATGTAATGAACAGCGGACTCATATTTGTGCTCGCCCTCGACTTTCTTCTGCGCTTGCCTTTCCTGAAGACACCTACACAGGAAGTCAAACCCTACTTACTGCTTCCCGTAAAACGGAGTCGTCTGATTGACTTCCTTCTCCTGCGTTCCGGACTTAACAGCTTCAATCTGCTCTGGCTCTTCCTGTTTGTTCCATTTGCTATCATCACAGTTACTAAGTTTTATGGAGTAATAGGTGTATTGACCTATTGCATTGGTATCTGGCTACTCATTGTATTCAATAATTACTGGTATTTATTGTGCCGCACGCTGATGGACGAACGCATTTGGTGGTTCCTTTTACCGGTAGCCGTATATGGCGGTATTGCAGCAGCTCTTTTCATTCCGGATAACAGTCCGATATTTGCCTTTTCAATCAATTTGGGTGAAGGATTCATCACCGGAAATATACTGACGTTTATCGGCGTTCTGGTGGCCATTGCTATCATGTGGTTCATCAACAGGAGCATCATGCAGAAATTAGTCTATAATGAACTGAACAAGGTAGAAGATACAACCGTACAAGTAAAGACTGTATCAGAATATAAGTTCCTGGATCGTTATGGTGAAATAGGTGAGTATATCCGGTTGGAATTGAAACTATTGCTTCGTAATAAAGTATGCAAAAAATCACTCTATAACATCACCGCAGTAGTATTAGCTTTTAGCCTCATTATCAGTTTTTCTGATCTTTACGAGGGAGGAGCACGCGATTTCTTTGTACTTTACAACTATATCATCTTCGGTCTTCTATTCCTCTCGCCTCTGATGAGCTACGAGGGCAACTACATTGACGGGTTAATGAGTCGTAAAGAATCTATCTATTCGCTGCTACGTGCCAAATATATCTTATATAGCCTGGCACTGATCATTCCGTTTATACTGATGATCCCCGGCATGGTAACAGGCAAAGTATCTGTATTGCAATGCATCTCATGGCTTATATTTGTTCCGGGTGCTGTTTATTGCTGCATGTTCCAACTGGCAGTGTACAATAACAAGACCCTCAATCTGAATGCCAAAATGACCGGTCGCCAAAACGTGGGAACAGGATTACAGAATCTTATTTCAGCTGGTGCATTCGGTGTGCCCCTACTACTGATGTTCGGGTTAAAGGTAACGGTTGGCAAAGAAGCTACACCATGGGTACTTATAGGTATCGGTCTTGTATTTATCCTAACTTCAAGATGGTGGTTAAGAAATGTATACCATCGCTTCATGAAGCGCCGGTATAAGAATATGGAAGGATTTCACGATAGTAGACAAAAATAATTACGAATATGATAGAGATAAACAATCTTCAAAAAAACTTCGGCCAAAAGAAAGCCGTAGATATTGAGAAATATGTCATAGAACAAGGTGACATGCTGGGTTTGGTAGGTAACAACGGAGCCGGTAAAACCACTCTTTTCCGCCTGATGCTGGACTTACTCCAAGCAGATCAAGGCAATGTAACCATTAATAATATCGATGTATCCAAAAGCGAAGACTGGAAACAATTCACCGGTGCTTTCATTGATGATGGCTTCCTGATCGATTACCTTACTCCCGAAGAGTATTTCTACTTCATTGGTAAAATGTACGATCTGAAGAAAGAAGAAGTAGATGAACGCCTGCTTCCGTTCGAACGATTCATGAATAACGAGGTTATCGGACAAAAGAAGTTCATCCGTAACTTCTCTGCCGGAAACAAGCAGAAAATCGGTATTATTTCCGCTATGTTGCATCATCCGCAATTGTTGATTCTGGACGAACCGTTCAACTTTCTTGATCCGAGTTCACAATCCATCATCAAGCACCTGTTGAAGAAGTATAATGAAGATCACCATGCCACGGTCATCATTTCAAGCCACAACCTGAACCATACAGTAGATGTATGCCCCCGCATTGCTTTGTTGGAAAATGGCGTCGTTATCCGCGATATTCAGAATGAGAATAACTCAGCAGAGAAAGAACTTGAAGACTACTTCAATATCAGAGTTGAAGAAGAAATTGAGGAAGAACTGGCAGAAACAGTGATTGAAGAAACACCTGTTCAGGAAACAATCATTGAAGAAACTATTGTTGAGGAACCTATTACTGAAGAGCCTTCTGCTCAACCGGAAAAGAAAGAAAAACAGGAATGAAAAAATACTTCTTATATATAGTTGCCCTCATCGGATTGACATTCAGTTTAAGCTCATGCCATACATCAGCGCCCCGGCTCAATTACAAGGCACTGGCAAAAGCTTCTGTCCGCATGGGTGTTGACATAAATATGGAAGATAACCACAAATTGTACATTGCCTCTGCGGAGTGGATGGGTGTCCGCTACCGCGCAGGCGGTGACAACAAGCACGGAGTAGATTGTTCCGGACTGGTATCGCAACTCTATAAAGAAGTATATAATATCCGTTTGGCCAGAAGCACCGATGGTCTGCTTAAAGAAAGCAACAAAGTCTCCCGCCGCAATTTGCGTGAGGGAGATTTGGTGTTTTTCACCAGCCGTGCATCCAAGAAGAAAGTGGCACACGTGGGTATCTACCTCAAAAACGGGAAGTTTATTCATGCAAGTACCAGCAAAGGAGTTATTGTCAGTAGCCTCAACGAACAATACTATACACAATACTGGCTTTGCGGCGGCAGAGTAAAATAAGAATCTTTTTTCTTCCCCTGTGATTTTTCCTTTCCCTCCCCGACTTATAGTTCAAATGAAACTTTAAAAAGGAAAAACGATGAAAAAGATTTTAAGTATCCTTCTCTTTATCAGCCTTGCGCTGAACAGCAACGCACAATTACTTTGGAAAATTTCCGGTAACGGACAAGAAAAACCCTCATACATTTTAGGTACCCACCATCTGGCACCTCTCAGCATCAAAGATAGCATTGCCGGATTGCCACAAGCCGTAGAAGGTACTACTCAGGTATACGGAGAAGTAGTCATGTCCGATATGATGTCACCCGAGTTTATGCAGGTGATGCAACAAAGTATGATGATGGCAGGCGACACCACTCTCCAGAAACTTTTTACCCCGGAACAATATGAAGTAGTAGGCAAGGTAGTGAAAGAGAACCTGATGGCAGATATAGCCATGTTGGGCAAATTAAAACCCGCTGCCATTACCCAACAACTGACCTTGATATTATGCATGAAGCATCTGGGTGGTTTCAATCCACAGGAGCAATTAGATACTTACTTCCAGCAGCAAGCATTGCAAAGTGGCAAGAAGGTAGGTGGTTTGGAAACCCCGCAATCCCAGTTAGATATGCTCTTTAAAGGTCAGACTCTACAGCGTCAGGCAAACTTACTCTATTGCCTCGTAAGTGACATAGATAAAGCTATGGAACAAACTAAACGTCTCAACAATGCATACAAGACTCAGAACCTGGATGAAATGCTGAAGCTGATGGAAGAACGTGATGGTAACTCGTGCGATCCGCAACCGGGCGAAATGGAAGCCCTGCTGGATAACCGTAACAAAGCATGGATTGAAAAAATGCCTGCTCTCATGAAGGATACTCCCACCCTCTTTGTTGTTGGTGCAGGCCACCTGCCGGGAACTAACGGAGTCCTGAATCTGCTGAAACAGCAGGGATATACTGTAGAACCTATGAAATAAAAAACTATGAATTCTCTCTTTACTCACATTTTCTGAAAA
>USSR01000326.1 GCA_900557355.1 uncultured Bacteroides sp. | reverse complement strand
TGGTTGGCAATAAGTGTTAGCTTATTGTGGGTGTTGGAAATGCATAATGGCTGGTTGAGAACTTGTAGGCTTTATGTGAAAGAGAATCTACATAAAGCGATGGGACTGGCATCGGGCATTGGTATTCTTGTAATGCTGACTTTTATAATGCTTTTCCACTTAAAGGCAGACTCAGTACGAGGCAGACTTTTTATCTGGAAAAATACATATACGGCAATGATTGAAAAGCCATTAACAGGCTATGGACCTGGAAGCTTTCATATGGTCTATGGGAAAGCGCAAGCCGCTTATTTTGCGGCAGATGATGGTACGGCTGAGGAAAGAAGAGTAGCGGGTTTTGCTGAATATGCTTTTAATGATTATCTGCAATCTTGTGTGGAAGGTGGATGTGTATTGTTGCTCTTGATTTTATTATTTGGTATTGTTGTTTTCCGGAAAGGCTTGGCTTATAAGCAGTATGGTTTTTGCGGAGCATTATTTTCATTGTCTGTATTTGCTTTGTCTTCTTATCCTTTGCAAGTACTTTCTTTTGGTATAGCTTTTATCGTATTTTCAGCTGTATGTGTGTCGTTAGAAGAACAAGAAATGCAAATTTGGAAAAGAAGAAATTTGTTAGCGGTAACTCTTTCATGCTTGCTCTGTATAGGTGCTGTATTTGGAGTGTCTAGATTATATGGTTTAAATGAACTTGGTGAACGATGGAATAATGCTAATCTACTATATAGTTATAATGCTTGCAATACGGCATCTGAGATTTATGAATCTCTGTATTCTAAACTAAATTATCATCCGACTTTTTTGAAGAGTTATGCTGGCTCACTTTATTCTGAAGGGAAATATTTAGAAGCATGTAAAGTACTGGAACGTGCTAAATTAGTAAGTTGTGATTCTAATATTTGGAATCTGCAGGGACGTTATTATGAAATGGCCGGTTGTTATTTATTAGCTGAACAGACTTTTTTAGAGTCACTGCTTTTAACTCCTGAACGTATTTATCCCTATTATTTGTTGGCAAAACTTTATAGAGAACCAAAATTTTGGAATGAAAAAAAAGCAAGGCAGATGGCAATTATTGTTATGACCAAATCTCCCAAGGTCTATTCTAAAGCCATTGATGAGATGAGGAAGGAAATGAGCTTGCTGCTGAGTGGTTATAAATAATTTTAATTATTAATTTTATCTGATTTATTATGAAAAAAAATCTAAAGTTAATCGTATTTGCGATTGTTTTATGTGCAGTTTCTGTATTGAATGTGAAAGTTATGTTGAACACAGAACATTCAAGTGATTTGTTAATGACATCTTTAGCTTCTATGGGGCAGAGTAATTCAACTGAGGAAGGTGGTGGCTCATGTACTACTGATACAACTGGTGATGTTACGATGCAAGATTGCCGTGGTGTAAAAATGTATAATCGTGTGACTATTACTTATACATGCCAAGGTAATGGGTTAGGTATTTGTGATGATGGAGTTGAATATTATTTTTATGATTGTGAAGGCGCTGTAATAGCGCATAATGAATATATTTCTACTAAAAGTTGTGAATAATGTTACACAGGCAGTATTTGATTATTATAAAAACAGCATGTTGTTTTTTGTTTGTTATGTTCTTTTCATGTAAAAATGAGAATCGGGCTACAAGTGAAAATTCTGTATTTGTTGCAAATTTGGATAGCATATCTACTGTTGAATTTAAATATTCCAATCTTTTTAAGAAGGCAACAGCTATTATTTTGGATAATAAAGAAGTTGCGTTGATTGGGATAAATAAAATGCTTATTCATGAAGATAGTTTATATTTATTGGATCGTAAATCTCAGGGAGTATATGTTTTCCAAAAAGATGGAAATTTTGTACGCCGATTTGGTAATCTTGGTGTAGGGCCGGGTGAATATATTAGTTGCAGGGATTTTGCTATTAATCCTGATACAAATGAAATTTATATATTTGACAAGGCTAAGAACAGAATTTGTAAATATGATATGTCTTCAGGAGAATATAAAGGAAATGTGAATATAAGTAAAAAGGCAGATGTTGATTATATCACATATAATAACGGATATTTATATGCAGCGCAAGCTTGTAACAGGAATGGTAAGGCCACCGATATCTATTATTTGTTGTATCAGATTAATGCGACATCCGGAGAGATTATTGCTCGTTGGCTGGATGCAGCTTTTTATAATAAAGGCTGGAATGACGAATTAATCCATGGAAATATATTTTATAAGATTAGAAATGGTGAAGATTTATTTGTTTTAGGGCTGATGGATACTATTATGGGTTTTAAAAATGGTGAGGTAGTTCCTTTGTTAACAATCGAAGGCAAGCGTTTAATGCAAAAGGAGGATATCTTAGATGAAGAAAAAGTACCAACTTCTAATCCGAGAATTCGCAGTAATCGTATGATGGCTTTACTATCCCGTTTGTCAGCTCAAAATAAGATATATCAAATATCCAATGTTTTTGAGTATAATAATAAATTATATTTCAATTGTATGGGACAAATTTCATATTTTGTGGAATATGATGTAAATAGAGAAAAAACTTTTGTTTATTCGCGGACAACAGATGACGTTTTATTCCGAATAATTCCTGAACATTTCCAATTACCTATATTTCTAAGTACAGATGAAACAGGAGGATATTATTATGTTTCGTGTGATAATTTAGCGGAACTTAAATATTTTATAGAAGAAAATATGATTTCGGAGAAACTGAGTAATCAAGAGTGTATAAAGGAATTGACAGAAGACTCAAACCCTATTATACTCTATTATGAATACAAGAATTAGGAAATCTATTTTGGGGACTACTGTTGTTCTTTTCACGTTGTTTGTCGGGAGAGGGGTAATTAATGAGTATGAAGTGAATAAATTACGTAAAAAGAATGCTACGTTGTTATCTTATGTGGAGTATTCTGTGGAAATGGTAAAAGACCTATCAGTAGAATATCTAAATTTTAATATTGTACTGGAAAAGAATTCTTTAATTTATTGCTTTTCGGAGGATATGTGTGATGAATGCATATATCAAGATCTTGCGGAGTTGTATAGGGTTCAACAAGAAATAGGAAAAGATAAAGTATTGTTGCTTCCGGTATATAGAATGGAACGTGAAAATCAAATTATTTTAAAGAATAAACTTAATAACTTTAGATATATGAATGCCTCAATTGATTCAATAAGGTTTCCTTTTCATAGGGAAAATGGAACAGAGCAAAGATTTTTTGCTTTTACAGATGAAGTGGGGAGAATCAAATCTTTGTTTTTTCCGGAAAAGAATAGGAGTAATCTAACTCGTATATATCTTAGTGGGGTGAAAAACAGAATGAAGTGACTGTATGAATACTTTGAATATGAGGTGTCTAAATGGGATGTTTTATGAATTATTTTTCTAAAAAACTTTTATCTAAACAATATTTGAAATGTTTGGGCTGGGGTATACTGTGGTGTTTGGCTTTCATGCAGATTTATATTATAATTCGTCTGTATTGGCTAACATCATGCGTTATACCCACTTATTCTATGTCACCCACTTTGCTTGCGGGAGATTACATTATTGCTTCTTTGCGTATTCCAGGAAGGAGATTGTTGGAGAAAGATACTGTTCGTTCAAAACATTATATTGTAGAGCGAAAGAAAGGGGAACGTAATGTTTGTGTAGGAGATGTAGTGATATTTAATTTTCCATATTCTAAAGGGGAAGAACAAATGAGGATGAATAGAGACTTATATTTCTGTAAACGTTGTGTTGCTATTCCTGGGAATATTTATCGTTGGGAGTGGAGGGGGCGTGTAGATAGTGTTTACCTTCCACGGCAAGGAGATATTGTAATCATTAATTTGATAAATTTTCAACATTACAGTCGTTGCATAGAATATGAGACAGGGCAAATGCCGGAACTTCAGAAAGAGGGAACGATTATACATGCTGATACGGTAATGCACAGTTATTGTTTTAAAAGCAATTATTACTTTATGCAAGGAGATAACTGCATGGATTCTTATGATTCACGTTTTTGGGGAATATTACCGGATGATTTTATTTTGGGAACAGGATTGTTTATTTGGTTTTCTAAGGATGGAAAGACAGGAAAGATTCGTTGGGAAAGAATGTTTAAGAAAATATAGGTGTGAAGATACTGAACTTTTTGACTGATAATTCCTAAGTGTCTTTGAAATATGATCACTGTTTTTTATTGAAGTAGATTCCTATAAAGGTGTTGTATGAAGAAAATATAAATGCAAAAATGAAATTTGAAAAATTGGTGCAATTTGTTATAAGTTTAGGGTACGTTTGCTTTTTTACTGCTTGTGTTGATTATAGTCGGCAAGTGAGAGATGTGTTGTTGCTTTCTGGAGATAATCGGCATGAATTGGAAAAGGTGTTGGAGCATTATCGCGACAGTACATTAAAATTTAAGGCAGCCTGTTTTCTGATAGAAAACATGGTGGGTTTTTCTGTACCGGATAGTGCTTCGCTATCATGTTATCAACCTCTTTATCATACGTGTGACTCTTTAAGGAAATTGCATCGAGATGTCCCCAATGTGCGTATTGTGAAGATGATTGACAGTCTGTGGCGTGTATACCCTAAGAAGCAATCTGTAAAGTATGTTCCAATGTGGGAGGTTGTTACCGCAAAACAATTGATAGCAGAAATTGAAATCGCTTTTCGTGCATGGAAAGAGAATGCGTTTACGCGTGATTATCCATTTGAGTCTTTTTGCGAATATATTTTGCCTTTCTGTCGCGGTAGGAACTTTGTGTTGGACGATTCTCGATTATATTTTAACCAGTTATATCGAAAGAAATTTTATGTAAATAACCGGAAATCAATATTGATGGAGAGTGATTCTTTATTATACTTGTATAAAAATATTTTCTTTTCCACTTTTTACCAATCAGGTATTCCTATTCTAAGTTCTGAATCTCTTTTACAGATTGGTGGAGGGCGGTGTCCTGAACGGAGTGTTTTTAATACTTTGCTTTTTTCGGCTTTGGGTGTTCCTGTCACTATAGATTTTGTTCCGGCTTGGGGGAACGGGGAGGATTCGCATTCTTGGAATGTACTGGTAACAAAAGATTCGTGCTATGCGTTTGATCCCTTTTGGAATGAAGATAACTGGAGATATAATCGGCTTTATAGCAATACAGGGGTACGTGATTTTGACGGAAGGGTTGAGTTTTGGGCACCTAAAATATATAGGAGAACTTATTCTACTCATTTGGAAACGACTTTGATAGATAAAGAGGTTCCATTGGAGGATATTCCGCCGCTATTCCGTGACTTCAAGAAGATAGATGTTTCTTCGGAATACTTTGAGACAACAGATGTGAAAATTAACTTGCGTGCTACTTTACCGAAAAACACCGATTATGCTTATCTGTCTGTATACGGCTCTAAAGGATGGGTGCCGGTACAGGTCGGTAAGATTGAGGAAGGGGAAGCCCTTTTTCATGGTATGGGTAGGAATATTGTTTATTTACCTGTCTATTATAGAGCTGGCAATGTTTTACCTGCGGCTCATCCTTTTTTATTGACTAAATCCGGCAATGTTCGTTCTTTGGAAATGACTGGAGAACTGGAGGATAGTGTGGTTATCAGAAATGTTGCTCCCGAGCATACGAAGAATTGGAGAAATCTGGATCTTATGACAAATGCTTTTATTGTAGGCTGTAAAGGAGAAAGTGAAGATACGTTATGTCAATTATCACCTATGCTTCCTGTTCGAAATACAGTCTATAAGTCAGATCTTGATTCACAATACCGATTCTTTCGTCTGTATTTGCCCACCAAAATGCTTGCACTGAGTGAATTAAGTTTTTATGCACATGGCGATAAGATTAGAGGTGCAAGGATTATATCTCATTTGGACACTTTGGGACAAGATGGCATTCCGGATTATATTTTTGATAATTTCACTTCTACGGCTTATCGAGGATTGACTGTAGATGGTGTGGTAGAGATAGATTTAGGGAAAGAATACCCAATTACATCAATTGTGTTCTCTCCTTACATGTATTCTCATATCTATGCTAATAGTAGTTATGAGTTGATGTATTGGAAGAATGGCTGGAAATCTTTAGATTTACAGAAGGGTGGGAAAGATGACTTGGTTTTCAGGAATGTTCCCCGAAACGTGTTGTTGAGACTGAAACAATCGACTAAAGTGGATCGAAAGATAAAGGAACGCATTTTCTTATATGAAGATGGCGAAGTTATCTGGATGTAATGATTAGTAATATTATTAAACGTAACAATGATTGAAATGAGAAATTGTATGAAAGCGTTATGGGTTTTATGTATGCTGCAAGGTTTTCTTACAGCTTGTGCTCAACAGGGTGAAGTGATGGACCTGTCCGGTGAATGGAGTGTAGCTATCGACTCGACAGAACATTCGGTCGTTTTGCCGGGTTCCTTGGCTGAAAACAAATTGGGGGTAGCGGTTAGGGATTCTGCGGTGAATAAGTTGTCAGAGGAATTTCATTATGAGGGGAAGGCGGCTTTTACAAAAGAAATTGAGATTCCCGAAAATTGGGAGAGTAAACCTCTGGAATTGTATATGGAGCGCACTAAATATTCTATGCTTTATGTGAATGATTCTTTAGTCGGAACTCAATCAAGTGTGTCTGCTCCGCATAAATATGTTTTAAAGAATGGGTTGAGTAAAGGTAAGCATCAGTTGAAGATTGTGGTGGATAACACAAAATCTCTTTTACCGTTAGGAGGATCGCATGCCTATTCAGAGCATACTCAGACAAACTGGAATGGTATATTGGGAAAATTCTATTTAAGACGCTTGTACGAGGTGGATGTTCGTAGCATGCGAATTGACGCTTCCCTTCGTGGCGAATGTGTTCTGACAGTGAATTTGCTAAAGAACACTTTTCAGACTAAAAAGGAACTTTTTAAGTTGACTGTTCGCGACCATTCAGGAAATCTATGTGTTCATAAGGAATTCTCGATGGATGTTGACCAGGATACTGAGACTTTGCATTTGAATTTTAAAATAGAGAATCCTCAGTTATGGGATGAATATAATCCATATTTATATAGTTTGTCGTTGGAAAGTGAAACAGGAATAAGCCGGAAACAGAGTTTTGGTATCCGTGATTTTCATTCAGTGGACGGCAGATTGATGAACAATGACCGTGTTGTCTTTTTAAGGGGCAAGCATGAAGGTGGGGTCTTCCCTTTGACCGGTTATCCGAGTATGGAAAAGGTGGATTGGCTGAAATATCTTTCCACCGTCCAATCTTATGGCATCAATCATATCCGCTGTCATTCATGGACTCCTCCTTCAGCTGCTTTTGAAGCAGCCGATGAACTTGGCGTCTTTTTGCAGGTGGAGTTACCATTGTGGGGAAAATATAGGGCAAACGATACGGCTTTAGTGGACTATATGAAAGCTGAAGGAGAAAAAATCATGGAGGCGTACGGCAATCACCCTTCTTTTGTGATGTTTGCGTTAGGAAATGAACTGTCCGGAGATACCCTTGCGATGGCATCGGTTGTGGATTATCTGAAAGACATTGATAAGAGGCATCTGTATGCTATGGGGGCAAACAATTTTTTCTGGGATACACGCACCTATGATTAA
>USSR01000325.1 GCA_900557355.1 uncultured Bacteroides sp. | reverse complement strand
ATCAATTTTTTATTTTATCTCTAATTTGGGATAGGATAAAATCGGCATTATGTTCTTGATTAAGAAAAGTCTGCATCATTGCTTTGATTTTCTTCATTTGTTTACCTAACGCTCCTTTGGTCTTGTTTGAGTAAAGAGATATATCTTTAATTTCTTGCTCAATGCTTCTCAAATCGAATTTGTGATAACGGATAATGCACCATAATCCATAGTCTACAATATTGTTTATTTGTATGGTATTAGATTTATGTGAGGTATCTGCATCAAATATCTTGTTGAATAAAGATAGTAAGATGTTTTTGTTAGTGTTCATTACTGAATGGAAATCTGTGTTGGAGATTTCTAACTCCTTCATTATTTTTCTTTTATTCTCTAATTTTATCTCAAATCGGGTTTTACCTTGAAAATAGTTGAGGATTGATTGCTCCGCACCTGTTTGCTTTAGGAATGTCTTATTCCTATATAATGAAATTTCTGCTTCTTTATTATAGATGGTTATTGACTCTCTGCAATCTACGGCTTTTACATCTTTAGTGAACAAAATTCCATCTGTGTATCTGTGCCATTTATATCGTCTATACTCTCCATTATATTGGTTGAGTCTATCAAGTATTTCACTAGTCAATTTTAAATCTACATCTTTGGTTATATGTAGCTTGTTGAAATAACAGTTCTCAATAATCTTATCAATATCTAATTTGCAAATATTAAGGTTTTCAATGTTGAGTAAGCATTGCCGAAACGTTTGTGCAGAGATTAATAGTGGATAGTCTTTGAATAATATTTTAGATGAGAACTCTATCGTCATTCTTTTAGATTTGTAATTCACTCTAATATACAATTGAAAAGGAATTATATCTGTGTGTTTACGAGAATGAAATTCTACTTTTCTTGCTTCTCCACTGGCTAAGTCTATATCATTATCAAAGAATTCATCATTTACATCGGATATATACTCACTATAAGTAACGAATCTAACTGTGTCAAATGTAATTGTCTTGTCTAAATTGCTCATATTAACTTTTATAATATTTATTAGCAAGGTTGCCTGATTGAATTCCAAAACCCAACTTGTTAGAGCGAATACAGCAAGAGCCAGACTATGAATAGCCCAGCTCTTTCTCGTAGTAATATTTTGACTTCGGCTTTTAGCGGTGTTCTAAGTAAGCCGAGTTATCATTTTGGATTCTTCCAAATAAGTATTAAACTTACTATGCTGACAAGATTCTCTGAAACCATGAGGCATAAAAAGCAAATCGTTTTTTGTAGTCAGATGTGGTCTTTTACATGGTTCATGCAGTAGTTTATACTCTGACCACTTTAATATCTTTACCTCGGTAGGCTCTTCTGGTGATATGCTTATATGATATATTGGCTCTTTCTTGTTTAATAGAACCCTCAATATGGAATTAAAACTTTTAGATGACCAAATTGTGATGTTTGTATCCGACATTTCTATAACTTCTCCATTAGGAATCGATAATCTATCAGATAAGATATCGAAGAGTCATGCAATCTCTTTGTCGTTTTTCTTCTCAGAGGTAAAAAATCACAATTACTGTCTATTGAGTAACACCGTGCTATCTTTTCTTTGCACAGTACATATAGAATTTCTTGAATGCTCTCACTCTTTGATTTACTTTTGTTGTTCATAACTTAAAAAAAATAAATTAATAATATGGCTAGTTGTTGTGAGTTAATGATTTAATGATGTAATCGCATAGGTCTAACCCACCAGCTCTTTCTTCTTCAGTTGCATTATTCTCTAATACGTCGTTTATAGAGTAGCTTGCAAAGAAGATATGTTTGGATATATCTTCAACTTTAGCTTTCCATTGCTGGTAACATCCTAAGTCGGGAAAGAAAATAACATGCCTGTGGGCTAATACCTTGCATTTTTGTAAATTCAATCCTCCTAATCCTCCACTTGCGATGCAAACTAAATCCGGAAATATTATGGAGGCTACTATGGCTGTTTTTTCGCTTTCAAAGACAGCAACAATCGCATTAGGATATTTTTTAAGTAGATGTTCTCCATAGAAACATTGCTTTAGTTTGAAATCTGCTTTTAACCTATGCTCTTTCTTTAGGTAGTAATGAACCCAGTTTATCATATTAGGTCTATTTTCATCTTTGATTCTCTTTCCTGTTCGTTGATTATAAAGCATAATTTTTCCTGTACGTATTTGGTTGTTATAATCTCTCTGCCAGAAAACTACTGCTCCATTGATTCTATGCGAACCACCTAAATCGTATTTTTGTACAACGTCTTTGATTACTCCTATGCCATAATGAGGGTTATTTCCTATTAATTTGAAAAGCCATATGGTAAATGTGTTAATGTATCGTTTATTCCACATTGATATCTTAACGTATTTTTCATCAATTATATCATAGTCTTTTTCATTGATATTAATTGGGGATTTTGGTTGCCTTTTTTTTCTGTATAGTTCATTCCTTTTTGTTTTTTCTTCTGGATGTTCTTGGAAATGTACTTTAGGGGGCTTATGAAAACCGCATTTGATAAGTCGATTGCACTTTCCTACATCTTCTGCAATGTATTCCATTGTAGTATTGTCTATATATCTTTTAAACTCACGTTTTCCACAGTTGGGGCAAATATGTATGAAATTAGCGCCCCTTCTGTTATCTAAAGAATAGCGATATTCTTTTTCCATATTCAAGATTATCATTTATTATCGTCATTATCGTAATGCTCCATACTGTGGTTATTACGATAATGACGATTTAAGTTATTAATTTTGTTTTTCTATAAATACTTGCCGTGCTTTTCCACCGATAGCTTCTACTTTAAAATTCTGTTGTTTAAGTAGTCGGGAAAATACTTTATAACCAACTGGAATAGTACGAGTACGTGAGCAAAAGCTAGCATACTCGTCATACAGAAACTTTAACGCCATATAGCTCTTAGTACTATGAGTGTAATTTTCATATTCGAGAAATTCGGATAGAGGATTTACTTCTTCTACAAATTCGTTTAAGATTTTGTCGGAAGCAGCACATGGGGAAAAACGTTTTTGTTTGAGAATTTTTTGGAGACCTTCAAGTACCATATTAAATATGCCGGGGAGGTCAGTTTCGCAAATTTCTTTAGCAAGGTTTACGTTTACATCTTTGTCTTCTACCGTTATCATGAATTTTAGAATTAAAAATCTACGAAGTAATCCTTGGGTATATTCAGAGCTTTCTTTAGGCAATTGGTTGGCATTATACATTTGTTTAGCATAATTGCACATCGTAATATGCTGCTTTCTAATTGCCCGTGCGTATATAGGCTCACCCGAAGTCATTTTTTTTAGTACGATGGGGTCATATCTGCCCCCAATGTCACTACCATAATTTAGTAGCTTGTTATGCAAGTCTATTCTGCAATATCCTTTATCCTTTGTAACCTCTTCTAGTGACAAATTGCATACATTTTCTTCACCAAATAATTTTCGTACTATTTCGTAGATAACAGATTTACCGTTTTTCCCTTCCCCGAGAAGTAAAAGAAATTTTTCTAGTTTTAAGTATTTGGTTAAGGTATATCCCAAATATTCAAATAAGATAACTTGCGATTCTATATCCGGAAGCATCTGATTTAAGAATGTATAAAATTTATCACATTTTGCATTTGGATCATAATCATACTTTAGGCAATAGGTCAATTTATCTTCTGGTCTATGTTCTCTAAGAATTGCGCCCGTTTCGTTCACTTCCAATGTCCCGTTGCGGAAATTGACGAGTACTGTTTCACATTTGGTTTCAGAAGAATCTTCTGGGGTGTAAGCTGCAGAGTGCAGTTGGTTATATAAGCGATCTCTTGTGCGATAGAATTGTGAATCAATGGAATCATAGTTCATTGCTTCTGCCACTTTTCCTAGAAGATATTTGGCTTCATTTTCTTCAAGATTCTGCCAATACACTCCGTTATATATGAATATCTCTCCTTTTATAATTGTTATATTGCGGTTATTTTGGTCAGCTATCTTTTTGAATTCGTCTATTGTTATAACTGTTTTTTGTATTACATTGGCTTTTTTACCATCCGGATTATTTGCAATCGCATCAAAATCGATGGGACGAGCGCAACTGATTAGATGTTCTATAACTTCTTCTGGACTTGAAGAGGTCGGCAGTATAGTTGGCTGAGTAGCTTGCTCAAAGTTGTTAATACTTTGAGTTACCATTTCAAGCATAGAAGTTGATTGTTGTTTAGTATCCATATCCAAGCCCTCCTCCCACGTTTAATTTGACTAAAGTAGCTTCAACTTCCTTTGCTTTGAAGAGAGAACGTCTACCAATTTTGTAACATACCAGAATCTCTAAGTTCACCCACCGATGTAAAGTTGAATAAGATATGTGTAAAAGTTCGCAGACTTCTTGTCTACTCATATAAGTATTAGTAGTGGATTTTTTTGTTGCTCTCTTCTGGGCATCGGCTAACTCTTCTTTGATAGTATTCCTTACCTGTGAACCGAATTGGATCATCAGTTCTTCTGGGTCTTCAAGAATAAAGATTTTCTTTTTCATCTGTTTTCTATTTTTTATTATTAATCGTTTTGATTTGAAGAGTTGCGCAACTTCAACGATGCAAAGGTATGGCAAAGTGCAGGTTTACAGGGGATAAGCTTATTCCGTAAAATGGCTGGTTTATTCTGAATTTCGTTAGTTTTATTCTGAGGCAAAAAAAGGTTTATGTAGAAGTAAGTCGAATGCTTTAGGTAAGTATTTGATTTATAGAAATAAAAATGGCATACCGTGTGAGGATATGCCATCGTGTAGTTTATAAAATGGAATGTCGTTAAATTAGGGGTATTTTGCGATGAAGCCATTTATTTTTGTTTGCAAATCATGGCTCAATCCTTTTTTCTGACGATACTTTTCTTCAAGAATGAATCGAATAAACTCCCGTACTTTTGGATTTTCTGTATCCAATTTATCCAGTAGTTCTATTACTTCTATCCAATTATTAGTAAAAGGTGTTTCTTTATAACCCATTGTGGGAGAACGGAGATATTTTTCTGCTGTACTGTAGGTGGTTCCAACTAAGTTTCTGGTAAATTCAACGAAAGAAACTTCTTTTGTGTCAACATCTAAATAGTACTCAAATAAAGATTTGATAATATAAACTATTTGTTTTGTATCTATTTTATTGACTGAGGAATCTGTTAATAAAGACATGGCATTTCCAATGTGTTTTTGTAGTAGAATATACCAATGAATTAAGGTTTGATTAGTTAAATGTGAGATTAGCTCTTCGGAGAATCCACATAGCTTGTTGTTAAGTAGTTGAAGTTTGCTATTTAATAAGATACTAAAGTCTGTAATTTCTTTCTTTTCAGACTTTGCGCATTCATACAATTCTTGGAATATTTCCTTGTCTGTAAAGAATCTGAAAAAATCATTTTTATATTTTTGATTTTTAATATGGGGAAATTCATCTATTCTGTAGTATCCGTTTTCAATTATGTTCTTTTTTAGGGGAGCGTTTAATGCATCATATCCAAGTATTTGTTTATGCTCTTCAAGAAGATACTTCTCCATCAAATCTTCGCATGACAACTTATAAAGTAGATTTCCATCGTAATATATCTGTTTGTTAAAGAGTTCAAAAGAACAGATTTCTTCATTGCATTGTTGATACCCGTTATTACTTATGAAATCCTCTATTTTTTCTTTGGAGAAGAAGCCTATTTGAGAAGTAATCATAAAAAAATCAGCATCTAAATGTTGTATTGCCAATTTGAAACAATCAAGGGAAATTTCAAGATAACCCAGATACTCCCATACTGACTGTAGAGGGAGTTTTATTTCTTTCTTGGGAAATTCTGCCCCATCATACTTGAGTAGTTCTTTTAACGTTGTTGAATCCATAATATAATATTTTGTTCTAAGATACTGTACTTGCTTTAAACCATTAACATTTTGGTTGTAAAACTAGATTGTTGATCTAAAAAAATCATGATTTAATAGCATTTTTGCATTTTCTTCCTTGGTTATTCTAACGTAACGCATGAAGCTACTCTCGGTTTTATGTCCTGTAATCTGCATGATTGCTAAGGAGGGGATCCCCTTCTTTGAAGCGTTGGAAGCAAAACTTCTTCTTGCTGTATGAGATGTTACCATTTCGCATTTTTCATAGGTAACTTCTTGCCGTATTCCTCCTTTTGTTTCCATTATATTAATCTTTTCAGTAATTCCAGCTTTGCGACATATCTTTTTAAGCATACGATTAGTTGCTTGGTTACATTGTATTACAGGGGGCTTATTGCCATATTTCTCTAAGATGATTTTTACAACGGGATGAATTGGGATAACAACTTTTGTGGCTGTCTTTTGAGTAACAATTGTAATAGTCTCTTCTTGGAAATTAATATGCTTTGCTGCAAGACGGGCAATGTCACTATATCTAAGTCCTGTATAGCAACTTATTAGAAAGCCATCTCTTACCTGTGCTTGATTGTCTGGGAGTTCTAAAGTATAGAGTTTCTCTAATTCGCTTTCATTCAGATAGATTGATTCGGCATCTTCACGAAACGCTTTGAAATCTTTTTTCTTGAAATCATCATTGATGGTATATCCATTCTCGTTTGCATATCTCATAAACACCTTGATGTTTTTTATGAATTTACCGATTACACTAGGGCGATACAGCCCACGAGAGTGCTTGGTTTCGTTTAAATAACTAATAAAGTCATTATAGAAGTCCATATTAATAGATTCTAAAGTTAATTTCACGTTACGATCTTTTGAGTATCTTTTCAATGCACTTTGCGTTGAAACGTAGTTTCGTATTGAACCCGGAACTAGCTTTGCCCCCTTATCATTTAAAATTGAACCCTCTCTGCATAAGGTTATGAAGAAGTCAATATAGGAAATGAAATCTGTAAAGGTGCGTTTGCTTTCTATTTGCACTCTATTCAGCTCTTTCATCATTTCAGCTTTCACTTGGTCTGCCATTGGTTGTATGTTGTGTAACTTGAAGTTTTCCATTACCCAAATGAAGAGATTAAGTGTTCTTTCTATCTCTTTATTGATATTACGCAATTGTACCTGCAATAATGGATTTCCTTTTAAGTTTAGATTCCGCTTCGGATCTTCGATTGCTCTTCCTGTGGCGTTATCCCAATGGCATGGTTTGATTTTGTATTCAGCCGGAAGGTGAATGTTTAATCTTACCTTATTAATAAATACACGCATTCTTATTGCGGAGAACTCTGCATTAGAGTCTTTAAGAGAGAATTTAGGATTTGCTACGGTGTAGCATGTTTTAATTTTAATCATATATTCAACGTATTAATTATTCCATTATTACTTTTCAAGGGTCGTTCCGTTGTATTTCTATATGACGAAGCGTCATGAGTGATTTTCTGCTGCTTTTTATCTGATTGCAGAATATGACGCTCTGTCAAATGATCGGACCACTTGTCAGTAACCTGTTCACAAAGATTGCACCTCCGTAGCGTGCCAAATTCTTGCCTTTATTAATGCAGAACTACTTTTTATGATTTAATCAATTGGAAATTAGTTTGTTATCTAAAGTGTTATTAAATGCTTAAAAGGAAGAATGAATGTAAGCCCCCGATAAAGTACCCGTTGTCTTTGTATCTTTAAG
>USSR01000324.1 GCA_900557355.1 uncultured Bacteroides sp. | reverse complement strand
TGCGTTTAATGGATAAAGGTTTCTTTACAGAGGTATAACATCTTATATGTCTGATTTTATTCACTTTATATCCATCTCTATTCAGCATATAAAAACCGTCATCACATGCCTCTTTGAAAGATTTTCCATCACATTGCTGCTTAATTATATTAAATAAACCCTCATCAACAATAGACAGATGCAAATCATCTAAATCTTTAAAGCCCTTATCTGTAGGTGTTTTCTTATATTTCAATTCCCTACGAATAACATACGAAATATCTTCATATGAAGTTAGATAATCTTTTTCACCTTTCTTTTTGGATTGTTTAATAGCACCATAGAAAGAATCCCCATGCAGCTTTCCTCTAATGCAATCCCCTTTTATCCAATGTTTTGGCATTTTATATCCATCCTTATCCATACAAATTTGTCCATCTTCATCTCTCTGCCAAATAACTTTCCCTCTTGTCCGCATTTTACGTTTTGCCGGTACTAAAGTCTGATCTTTTGAAATATGATTAATTAAAATATTCTCCTCTATATAGTCAGGTAAAGAAGAAATGTTCCCAATTTGACAAGAGCGAATTTCTTTTTGCAATTCTTTCTCCCAATATTCAGTATTGAAATTAAGTTTCTTTTCTTCTTGTATCTTATAAAAAAGCTCCAAGATCTTATCCCGTTTAGCTGCTACAGGTATCAACGAAAGAATTGTAGCATCAATGGCGTGATGTGAATGTTTATTGCGGTCTTTTTTTTCATCAGCAGACTGTACACCAAGCATCTTACGAAAATCAGCAGTTACCAAACCTTTCTGGACTTCGACCTTACTAAATACAGATTTTAAATAGTGATATGCATACTTAGTAATCAGCCTTGTGTCATTCAGTTGACTATGTTTAAAGCCACTGGTCACTTCTGTCATGGTGAAACGCGACAATTTATCTTGCCAGTAATCTAATTCCATCTGCCACAAATGCTTCTGCCGAATGGCCTTATCTTTTACATCTTTAGTCTGAGCCTGTTTTGATTTCTGTCTCCAAAACTCTACATTATTTTTCAGTTGTTCCACTTTCTTTTTCCAAGGTTGCAAACGATGTTCTATTTCTTCATAGTTGGGCAATTCTGTCGGTATGCAATTCTTTTTTATATGACGATTGTAATAAGCATCGCATACGGTCAAATTCGCTAATGAGCTATCAAAAGACTTACTTCTGGGTATAGTATGCTCAAAATCTGTCTTATTTTCATCAAATAACTCGGAAATACTAATTGTTTTACCTGTATAGATACATTGCATCCCTTGCTCTAACCACAAACGATATTTAGCCACATCTTTCTTATATAAAAAATCAGTTGCTTTTCCCACTGCTTTCTTTTTCTTATTGTTTGTATCATCTCCACTTTCTACTTCATATCTGTCTTTATTAAACAAGTATTCAGGATTCTGCTCAATAAGCAAACGTGCTTTATCTATATCATCATTATTTTTCTCTTCACCTTTTAACTCTTTGATTGCTTCAAGAATCGCTTTATTCTCCTTTTCTCTTTCACGCTGATATTCTTCAATTGCCCATCGCATGTTGGCATCGTTCAAATCGCGTGCAGTTTCAACGACAATTCGCGTATCTTCTTCAACAAGCCCCTCTTTGATGAAATAATTGATGAGATTACGTAATTGATGTAAAGTCCGCATAGCCATTGGGTTCTTAAACGCACCAATTACCGGATTTGCCAATAATTTTTTCGACAGCATAACACCATCATATTCAAATTCTTGTTCATTAGCCGGTTTATAAAATTCAACCATTGACGGATGATATAATTTATTCAACTTCTTACAAGCAGCACAACGGCACTGTAAACCAGTTTGAGATTCAACAAAACTATTAGCGCAGTAGAACTCAGGAAAATTGCTAGACAGATACAATTTTATAGTATCTCCCAGTTTTGGTAGCCGAAAATAATCGCGCTTGGATGTGAAAAAGAATTGCTGATACATCCTTTCAACATCTTTTAGAACCTTATCTTTCATTTCTTGTGTTTCCTTTTCCCATGATTTTTGCCCAAATGCTTCAATCGTATATTTCTCAATATCTTCCTTATCTGAGTCATCTAATTGATACTCTATATTTTTGTAGGCAAACTGTTCTGCATATTCTAGTGATTTATAGGCAGAAATCAGATTATTAACAATATTCAAGATACATTTTTCTTCTCGGTTTTGGTTTATCCATCCATTAATAGCTCCCAATATACTCTTTTCGTTATCCGCCCATTGCTTTTCTCCTAAAATCTCAGGCATTTTACCAAGTAGTGCAGCTTCTGTATAAATATGACCTTTATATAAAGGATTATCTCTCTTCGGCACTAAGAACCTATTTATATTACGAATAGCCTTTAGACTTAACATTGCATACCCTTGAGGAATGGCTATCCAAAGATTTAGAAACTGTTTTACTTGTTTATCGTCGAATTTCAATGATTTGGCAAATTCTGATACAGCTTCTTCATCATCATACGAAAAACAGACATGCCATATATCTTCCATCATATAGGAAACAACATGTTCTTTACCATTTTTATTTTTTCGTATTTTATCTGATTGTTGCTTGTATTCTTCCCATTTCTCACCTAAAAGAGCCTTCATTCTTCCGGAAATAGGACAACCAGTAACATTCGTTCTATCGCTATAATTAATGGTTCTCTTCTCTTTAGACAAATGGTAATCTTGCAATAATCCAATCTCTTTTTCAATCCACTTACGAATAGCTTCGAACTTAAAACTAGGCTTTGCCTGAAGGAACTTATCATTATAAAGTTTTAGTTTCTGTTCAGCAGTAAGATTCAGCCATTCATCTTCAGTAGTCCTTCGATATTGAATATTATTAATGAATGCAAATGCACGAAACTTTTCAAATTCAGGATGACTAATTGGACAGCGAGACTTTGCAGGTTCTAACGTACATTTTCCCACCAATCCTTTTTGAGAGCGCAAGGGACGCTTGTAAAAAATGCACCCATCTTTTCTGTCGCTATATATACGTTTGAAGAAATCTCCATCTATGTCCAAACCATTTTGAAACTCAAATATATATTTTATCTCTTCTTTATATTGAGAACGCACAGCCTGATATTTACTTGCCCGCACACGAACACCTTCTCTCTCCAATTGGGCAAAGGCACAACCTACAGTATGCAGAGCATTCTCTTCCATATAACTAGCCAAATCCTTAGACTTCCTTTCTTCTGACTTTTTTAATGAAACAGATTCTAAACTCATTTCATTTGCTATACCATCTTTTACAGCATCTTCCTGTTCTTTTAAAGTCTCCCCTTTACTGCTTTTAAAACCGCGCCGTTGAGCTATATGATATAAAGCACGTCCCAGTTTAAAACGGTTGATCTCTTGCGAGAAATCCAGTTGTACGATTGCCAACTCTTCCCGCAACTGATAAGGACTTGAATAATCCGATTTCCCATCACCATCAAAATCCAATCGCACCCATTGTTCAAAATTAGCAGCATCAACCGGGTATCGGCGTTTCAAATTCCTTGCCTTATCATAGACTCTCCATCTATCCAAATCTTCAATAGACAATGGGCAAAAACCAAATTCAATAAGAGTTGCAAGTGTTTCCCAAATACGATATCTCCGAGCTTGGTAAAGCCGTCTCGAAGCACGGTGTTTTGTCCGTTCTGCAGCATACGAAAATTCCCCAGTTTTACTGTTCCCAACTCCTTTTTGAAAGATAATGGAACCAAACCTCATCAATTGTTCCGTAATGTTTGTTCCTTTGTCTGTGTCACGTAGACTATAGCCGATAGAAGCTGTACCTAAATCAAGTCCTAAAACTCTTGCCATATATTTTTCTCTTTTTATTTTGTTATTATCTTATTCTTTTTTATCTTTGTAGTCAAGATACTTAAAGTGAAAGACTTTTCACAATAAGGCTATAAGCCGAAGACATCTTAGCTCTGCGTATTCCGTAGAGCTTTTATTTTTCTTCAAAGTTACAATTTTCCTGTTCCCAGCAAAATTTTTCTCACTTTATTATACTTATCCCTATAAAGAAAAAACTTTTCTTTATTCAATTCCGTATAAATCCTGTTTAGATATAACCTTGTTACACTAAAATGAAGCAAATCACAATAAGGATTATTCCGTTGTGAAAACATTAGGTTCCCTCGTCCTCAACGGGGGATTTTTTTTATCTTTGCATTCGCAAAAACAATTATCCAAATGATAGACCAACCTACCATAGACAGAATTCTGGATGCCGCACAGATTGTAGACATTGTATCGGACTTCGTTACATTGCGCAAGCGAGGTGTGAATTATGTAGGCTTGTGTCCGTTCCATGATGACAAGACACCATCTTTCTATGTGTCGCCTTCCAAAGGGTTGTGCAAATGCTTTTCCTGCGGTAAAGGTGGTAATGCGGTGCACTTCATTATGGAGCACGAGCAGATGAGTTACCCCGAAGCTCTGAAATATCTGGCAAAGAAATACGGTATCGAAATCAAGGAGCGCGAACTGTCCAGCGAAGAGAAGCTGATGCAGAGCGAACGTGAAAGTCTGTTCATCGTGAATAACTTTGCACGTGATTACTTCCAAAATATACTTAAAAACCATGTGGACGGACGTAGCATTGGTATGGCATACTTCCGCAATCGTGGTTTCCGGGATGATATCATCGAAAAGTTCCAGTTAGGCTATTGCACAGAAAGTCACGATGCCATGGCTCAAGAAGCCATCAAGAAGGGATTCAAGAAAGAATATCTTGTCAAGACAGGGCTTTGCTACGAAACGGACGATCACCGCTTACGTGACCGCTTTTGGGGACGCGTTATTTTTCCGGTACACACACTTTCCGGTAAGGTGGTCGCTTTCGGCGGGCGCGTGCTTAGCAGTGCGACGAAGGGAGTCAAGGTAAAATATGTCAATTCTCCCGAATCGGAAATCTATCATAAGAGTAATGAGTTGTATGGCATTTATTTTGCCAAACAGGCGATTGTAAAACAAGACCGCTGCTTCCTGGTGGAAGGGTACACGGACGTTATTTCCATGCATCAGTCAGGTGTCGAGAATGTGGTAGCCTCTTCGGGAACGGCACTGACTCCGGGACAAATTAAGCTCATTCACCGCTTCACCAATAACATTACGGTACTCTATGACGGTGACGTGGCAGGTATCAAGGCTTCTCTCCGCGGTATCGACATGCTTCTGGAAGAAGGAATGAATATCAAGGTTTGCCTACTTCCCGACGGGGAAGATCCGGACTCCTTCGCCCGCAAGCACAATGCTACAGAATTCCAGAAATTCATACAAGATAATGAAACAGACTTTATACGCTTCAAAACCAATCTTCTACTGGAAGATGCAGGAAAAGATCCCATCAAGCGTGCTGAATTAATCGGTAATCTTGTACAAAGTATATCTATTATTCCTGAGGCAATCGTCCGCGATGTATATATTAAAGAATGTAGCCAGCTGCTTCGTGTAGAAGACAAGCTGCTGGTTTCGGAAGTTGCCAAACGACGCGAAACGCAGGCTGAGAAGCAGGCGGAACAAAGAAACCGGGAAACAAGAAAGAATAATGCAGCCCGCGACGCTGCACAAGCACCGCTTCCCGACGGTATGCAACCACCCTACCCTGAAGACATGCCTCCTTATCCCATGGATGGAGAAATACCTGACGGTGGTGCACCGCTCCCACCAGAAGCTGCCGAATACGTATCTTATATCCCGCAGGAAGGGAAAGAAGGACAGGAATTCTACAAATACGAGCGCCTTATCTTGCAAATGGTAGTACGCTACGGAGAGAAAGTATTGTGCAACGTTCCCGATGAGGAAGGGAAAGAAATTCCCATCACAGTAACGGAATACGTAGTCAATGACTTGAAGGAGGACGAACTGGCTTTCCACAACCCGCTGCACAGGCAGATGTTGACGGAAGCGGCAGAGCATATACACAATGAAGGCTTCACTGCAGAACGGTATTTCCTGGCGCATCCCAACCCTATCATCAGCAAACTAAGTACAGAGTTGATTGCAGACCGTTACCAACTGAGCAAATATCATTCCAAAGCCCAAAGGTTAGTGACCGACGAGGAACGCCTATTTGAATTGGTACCTACACTCATGATTAATTTCAAGTTCGCCATCATTAGTGAAGAAATGAAACACATGATGTATGCCCTACAAGACCCTGCCGTAGCCAATGATGAAGAACAATGTACCTCTATCATGAAACGCTACTCAGAACTACGTAAGATCAAAAGTATTATGGCCAAACGATTGGGAGACAGAGTTGTACTCGGTTAAATCACCTTACTCCTAATGAGAACGATAGTTTCCTTATGCAGAAACAACAGTTCCCCCTAATGGGAACGACAGTTTCCTCATACAGAAACGATAGTTTCCCCCTAAAGGGAACGCGCGTTTCCTTTAATGGGAACGACAGTCCCCTTTCATGGGAACTGCAGTTTCCTTTCATGAAATAAGGTATGGGATTGTTATGTGAATGAATTCTGACGAATGAGGTTCATAAACTCTTCACGAGTCTTTGCCTGATTGAAAGCACCTGTAAAATCGGAAGTGGTCGTTATGGAATTCTGTTTTTCAACCCCACGCATCTGCATACACATGTGCTTGGCTTCCACAACCACCATTACGCCCAAGGGATTCAGTGTTTCCTGGATGCATTCTTTAATCTGGAGCGTCATGCGTTCCTGCACCTGAAGACGGTGGGAGAAGATATCCACTACACGGGCAATCTTGCTCAGCCCCGTAATGTAACCGTTGGGGATATAGGCCACGTGTGCTTTTCCGTAGAACGGAAGCATGTGGTGTTCGCAAAGTGAGAAGAAATCAATGTCTTTCACAATCACCATCTGACTGTATTCTTCCTTGAACTTGGCAGAGCGGAGCACTTCATGCGGGTCCATGAAATAGCCTTTTGTCAAACTCAGCATAGCTTTCGCTACACGTTCGGGGGTTTTCAGTAGTCCTTCGCGTTCGGCATCTTCGCCCAATAAAGTTATAATACGCTGATAGTGTTCTTTCAGTTCATCCAGTGCAGGAGATACGATTTCTTCTTTTCCTAACATATATTTGAGTTTTAAGTTTCCGAGTTTCAGTATAACTCAAAAACTGAACAACTTATAAACTTAAAGCGGTATGTTTATCTGCTCTTTCACAATAGAAACTTCTTTGAATACGCCTGTAGCACGCAACTGGCGCATCATGGCATCCGCTTCTTCAATACTGCGGAAGTCTCCTACACGGCACAGCCAGCGGGGAGAGTGGAAAGAGGTATAAACAGAAAGCTCCGGGAAATATTCTTTGATTCGTGAGCCCACTGAGTGAGCTTCATTCTTGGCTCTACTGGTATTGTTTCCGGCATACACCTGTACGCGATAACCCTGACTTTTAAGCACTCTGTTTTCCGTTCCATTGGGGATATATTCCTGACCTATCAAGGCCTCGATGCGGGCATCCTGATGGATGGTTACCTTACCCTGTCCCGGCACATTGCGTTCCAGACTCTTCACAATGTTATTCTGCGCCGAAGCAAAAGCGGCGAAAGCAAAGCATGCAATTAAAAGTAAACCAAGCTTCTTCATAATGAATACACTAGTGTCCCATTAA
>USSR01000323.1 GCA_900557355.1 uncultured Bacteroides sp. | reverse complement strand
CCTGGATGAATCTGTCATGCAGGAAATAGCAGAGAATCTGCCCATTACGGAAGGTGTAGACCGCCTGATGTATGTATTGAAAAAGTATGGTTACAAGATAGCCATTCTTTCCGGTGGTTTCACTTATTTCGGGCAATATCTTCAAAAGAAATATGGCATTGATTATGTATATGCCAATGAATTGGAAATAGTGGACGGCAAGTTGACCGGCCGTTATCTGGGAGATGTGGTGGACGGTAAGCGAAAAGCCGAACTGTTGCGCCTCATTGCACAGGTAGAGAAGGTAGACATTGCTCAGACCATTGCTGTGGGTGACGGAGCGAATGATCTTCCGATGCTGGGCGTTGCCGGATTGGGCATTGCTTTCCATGCCAAACCGAAAGTGGTTGCCAATGCAAAGCAATCTATTAACACGATTGGTTTGGATGGGGTACTCTATTTCTTAGGCTTCAAGGACTCATATATCGATTTGCCGAAATGAGTTGAACTATTCCGCAAATATATTTGTTTCATATAGTGACATATATATTTGCGGAACCTCTTAAATTTGAATACTATGAAGAGAATAAGGAACCTATTCTGTCTCTCTTTACTTTTAGTTGCAGTCGGCTTACCTGCTGTCGCACAAACAAAACTTCATGTTGCTCTCCCCGATTCGATAACCACTGTTGGATATGCCACCGGACTTCGTAAGAATCTTTCTGGCCTGGTGGAAAGAATTACTGAAAATCAGATGAATAAAGACCAGATTACCAATCCGCTGGATGCCATCCGTGGACGGGTACCTGGATTGACGATTCTGAAAGGTTCGAATGGACCTGCTGCGCTGGATGCTGTTCGTCTGCGTGGCACTACCTCCCTGACTACTGGAAATGACCCGTTAATTATTGTAGACGGAGTTTTTGGTGACCTGAGTATGCTTACATCTATTTATCCGGCGGATATTGAAAGCTTTGTTATCCTGAAGGATGCTTCGGAAACTGCACAATACGGTTCGCGCGGAGCATCGGGTGTGATTGAGATTACTACAAAAAAAGGTGTCAGCGGACGTACAAGCGTTAACTATAATGGAAGTTTCGGCATTGCCTCAAGCTATAAAACAGTGAGGATGCTCAATGGAAATGAATTCCGGACATTGGCTCAGGAGCGTGGCATCTCAATTTTGGATATGGGAAACAATACAGATTTCCAGAAAGAGATCGAGCAAACGGGATTACAGCATAATCATCATATCGCGTTTTCGGGAGGAACGAATACTTCCAATTATCGTGTTTCACTCGCTCTAATGAATCGTGAAGGAGTGATTGTCAATGAAAAGTTGCAGAACTTCACATCGAATATGAATATGACACAGTATGTATTCGATAATTTTCTTAAATGTGATCTTGGTATGTTTGGTTCCGTACAGAAGGAACGTAATCTGGTGAATCTGCACAAAGTATTCTATTCTGCTGCTTCGTATAATCCTACTTTCCCGAATCACAAGAATCCGGAGACCGGTAGCTGGGATGGATATGCTTATGCCAGCCAGTTATCACATCCGTTGGCATGGATGGATGTGAAAGACAAGAATGCTACATCGCATATCAGTACGCATGCCCGGTTGACATTCAATCTGGCCGAAGCATGGAAACTGACTTTTTTCGGTTCCTATACATATAATGTAGTAGAAAATGCGCAGTATCTGCCTGTTGCTGTCTGGGCACAAGGGCAGGCATACAGAGGAGACAAGAAAATGGAATCATTGCTGGGTAACCTGATGCTGTCTTATAAAAAAGAATGGAGGAAACACTTCTTTGACGTTTTAGGACTAGCAGAGATACAGAAAGACAAATATTCCGGATTTTATACTACAGTTACAAATTTCAGTAATGACAAATTAGGTTATGATAATCTTCAGGGAGGTGCCATTCGTCCGTGGGATGGAACTAATTCCTACTACGAAGACCCTCGTTTGGTTTCTTTTATGGGGCGCGTGAATTATACGTATGATGATCGATATATCCTTACGGTGAATGCCCGTGGGGATGCGTCTTCCAAGTTTGGCAGTAATCATAAATGGGGATTTTTCCCGGCTGTATCCGTTGCATGGGTAGTTAGTAAAGAGAAGTTTATGGAAAAACTTTCTTTTATCGATAATCTGAAAATCCGTGCAGGATATGGTTTGGCAGGCAATCAAAACGGCATTGATTCATATACTACGTTGAATTTGATGCGACCTAATGGTATTGCACCGGTAGGTTCTACACCTGTAGTCACAATGGATAAGTTGCGGAATACGAATCCGGATTTGAAGTGGGAAGTGAAGCAGACATTCAATGCCGGTATAGAAGTAGCTTTGCTGGGTAACCGATTGCTGCTGACTGCCAATTATTACAATTCCAAGACGAAGGACATGCTTTATCTTTATAACGTGAGTGTACCACCTTTTACTTATAATACTTTACTGGCAAACATTGGTTCTATGCGTAATTATGGAACAGAGCTATCTATCGGCATTACGCCGCTGAAGACCAAAGACATGGAACTGAATATCAATGCCAATCTGACTTTCCAGCAAAACAAATTACTTTCTCTTGACGGAAACTACCAGGGCGAACATATTTCAGCTACAGAATACAAGAGTCTTGCCGGACTGGATGGTGCTGGATTCCACGGTGGATACAATCATATTGTTTCACAGTTTGGGGGTCAGCCTCTGGGTGTATTCTATCTGCCCCATTGCACAGGGCTGGTATCCGATGGAAATGGTGGGTATACCTATCAGATTGCCGATCTGAATAGCGGTGGTGTCAGTCTGGAAGATGGTGAAGACCGTTATGTGGCAGGACAGGCTGTGCCAAAGACGATACTTGGTTCCAATATCAGTTTCCGTTATAAAGATTTTGATATATCGCTACAGATAAACGGTGCATTCGGCCATAAAGTGTACAATGGTACTTCATTAACTTATATGAATATGAACAGTTTCCCCGATTATAACGTCATGAAAAAAGCGCCTGCACAGAACATTAAAGACCAGACAGCTACGGATTACTGGTTGGAAGATGGTGATTACATTAACTTCGATTATGTTACGTTAGGCTGGAATGTTCCGTTAAAGAATACCCGTTACTTGCAGTCGCTCCGCCTGTCCCTGACTGTTAACAACCTGGCGACAATTTCAGGCTACTCGGGCTTAACGCCTATGATAAACAGTTCGTCTGTAAATGCTACTTTGGGAATAGATGATAAACGCAATTATCCTCTATACCGTATATATACTATCGGACTTAGTGTAAACTTCTAAACCTTAAAGCCATGAAAAGTAATTCTATATTTTATTCGTTTTGTATTTTAGTTACCCTTTGCTGGGGAATAACTTCGTGCGACGGTTTTCTGAAAGAAAAGTCTCGTGATGCACTGCCTGAAGAGGAAGGTTATAGTAATATCTCTGAACTCTATCTCAATGCAGTGGCATCCCTTTACAATTACATAGGTGGAAATGCTGATAGCCAGGGATTGCAAGGAACCGGCCGTGGTATCTACGACCTGAATACTTTTACCACTGATGAAGCCATTATGCCTACCCGAGGTGGCGACTGGTATGATGGTGGTTTCTGGCAAGGGTTATTTCTGCATAAATGGGGTGTAAACAATGATGCAATACAGGCCACCTGGGAATATCTTTATAAGGTAATTATGCTTAGTAACAACTCTCTGGAACATATAGAAACCTATGCTCTAACCCACTCTGATGCGGAGCTTCCCGGTTATCGCGCCGAGGTACGTGCTTTTCGTGCAATGTACTATTATTATCTGATGGATCTGTTTGGACGCATACCACTGGTTTTGCACTCTAATGTTGCTTCAAAAGATATTGTGTTGAGCGAGCGTAAGAATGTATTCGACTTTGTAGTCAGGGAATTACAAGAGACCGCTCCACTCCTGCCCGCCCAGTTCAGCAACCGTTCCGGCAATTATTACGGACGTTTGACACGTCCTGTTGCATACTTTTTGTTGGCAAAGTTGGCACTGAATGCCGAAATTTATACAGACAATAACTGGACAGATGGTGTTCGTCCTGATGGAAAGAATATCTTTTTCGAAGTAGATGGCACTACAATAAATGCCTGGCAGACTGCAGAAGCTTATTGCGATAAAATCACAGCATTTGGTTATCGCCTCGAACCGGATTATACAGCTAATTTTGCTGTATACAATGAAAGTTCCGTTGAGAATATCTTTACCGTACCTATGAGCAAAACGCTGTACACCAATCAGATGCAATATCTTTTCCGTTCACGCCATTATAATCATGCCAAAGCATTAGGGTTATCCGGTGAAAACGGATCGAGTGCTACCATTGAAGCCCTGCAGACCTTTGGATATGATACCGATCTACAAGACCCTCGTTTTGATTTCTGCTATTATGCAGGTACAGTCTACGATTTGAAAGGTAACGTTGTAAAATTGGATGATGGAACTGTTTTGGTTTACGAGCCGTGGAAAGTAAAGTTAGATATATCCGATGAACCTTACGAAAAGACTGCCGGCGCCCGAATGAAGAAATATGAGATTGATGATAAAGCAATGAAAGATGGTAAACTGATGGAAAATGATATTGTCTTATTCCGTTATGCAGATGTGTTATTGATGAAGAGTGAGGCTAAGGTTCGTGACGGGCGTGATGGAGATGAAGAACTGAACCAAGTGCGTGCTCGTGTAGGAGTACCGGAACGTGTTGCTACTTTAGAGAATCTTCTTGCTGAACGTCAGTTGGAACTTGCATGGGAAGGTTGGAGACGCCAGGATCTAATTCGTTTCGGACAATTTACCCGTACTTACAGCAGTCGTCCGCAGCTGCCTGACGAGGAAAACGGATATACTACCGTCTTCCCTATTCCAGAGAAAATCAGACAGATGAATCTGGGATGGGAACAACATCCGGGCTATTAAAGGAATGGATTGCAAAGTCGCTTCATTCTTTTGTGTTAATCACTTTATTTCCTATCTTTGCGGCTAAATAAAAAGAAACATGAAGTTTTCCGAACTACAACTGAATGATCAGGTGCTCGATGCACTGGAAGCTATGCGCTTCGACGAGTGCACACCTATACAAGAGAAATCCATCCCCGTTATACTTGAAGGCAGAGATTTGATAGCCGTAGCACAAACCGGAACTGGTAAGACAGCCGCTTATCTGTTGCCTGTATTGAATAAACTATCGGAGGGTAACCATCCGGAAGATGCTATCAACTGTATTGTTATGTCGCCTACGCGTGAGTTGGCACAGCAGATAGACCAGCAGATGGAAGGTTTTTCTTATTTTATGCCTGTCAGTAGTGTAGCTGTCTATGGTGGTAATGACGGAGTACTTTTTGAACAACAGAAAAAAGGGTTGATGCTGGGAGCTGATGTTGTAATCGCTACTCCGGGACGCTTGATTGCTCATCTTAGCTTGGGCTATGTTGATCTTTCGCGTGTTTCCTATTTCATTCTTGATGAAGCCGACCGTATGCTCGATATGGGATTCTATGACGACATTATGCAGATAGTGAAATACTTGCCCAAGGAACGGCAAACAATCATGTTTTCTGCCACCATGCCTGCCAAGATCCAGCAACTCGCTAACACTATCCTCAACAATCCTGCCGAAGTTAAGCTTGCCGTTTCCCGTCCTGCTGAAAAGATCGTACAGGCAGCGTATGTTTGTTACGAGAATCAGAAATTGGGTATCATTCGCAGCCTTTTTGCTGAGCAGACACCGGAACGCGTTATTATATTTGCTTCATCCAAACTGAAGGTAAAAGAGGTGACGAAAGCTCTAAAAATGATGAAGTTGAATGTGGGTGAAATGCATTCAGATCTGGAACAGGCTCAACGTGAGGAGGTGATGCATGAATTTAAAGCCGGACGTGTAAACATTCTGGTCGCTACAGACATTGTGGCACGTGGTATTGATATTGATGATATCCGTCTTGTGATCAACTACGATGTTCCCCATGATAGCGAAGATTACGTTCACCGTATTGGCCGTACAGCACGTGCTAATAATGATGGTGTTGCTTTGACTTTCATCAACGAAAAGGAGCAAAGCAATTTCAAGCAAATAGAGAATTTCCTGGAGAAAGAGATTTATAAGATAGCTGTACCCGAGGAGTTAGGCGAAGCACCTGAATACAAACCACGTAGTTATGATGGCAGAGGGAAGAGAAACTTCCGCTCGTCCAAGGGAGGCAGAAATACAAATAAAGGTGCTGGGAATAAGAAGAAATGCGGAACTCCAAAAGGAAGAAATGGTGGAGCTTCTGAAAAGAAATAATGGTAAAGTTTTATTTACTCCACCATTTTTATATGTAGCTCTTTATCAGCGTCAATAGTCAGGCCCACAAGGTGGTAAACGGAGCTTTCCGGAATACGGAGCGTTGCTTCATAGTGATAGCCTTTTCCATTCACTCCCATGAAATCCATATCAGTAAGGATCATTTGGCTGAGTACCTCTTCCGGGAAGACAGTATGGAACATTTTCTTGGTTATATCTTGACCGTACAGTAAATTCTTCCCTTCATAGACACAGATATGAATCACATTGTCGTAGTATATATTGTCGATGCCAATTCCTTCATCTGAATAGATAGTCCTGATGACCTTCATTTTGGAAGGATTAATATAGACGTATCCCCGATAACGTGTTCCTTTATACATTACCACACTATCCTTTTGCACCACTTCAGAGATAGTGGGAATGGCTTCCGCTTTCTGACTGGAGAATGACAGTGTATCTTCCGGGTTTTCTGACTTATGCAATTTCACGATTTCATCAGAAAGCGAATGGAACCAGAAACTGTATTCTGTCTGCCGGTCTATTTTATAAGCTATAGGGGTATTACCTCGTACATATATTGTGTCGCGAAGTACCTTGAAATAAACTGGAATATTTTGAGGGTCGACATAATAAATCGTATCACCGCTAATACGCATTAACGGCATATCCGTCTCGTCATCTATCCAGATACCTTGCAACATTTCCTTTGCGGTCAGATCTTCCTTGCTGGAAGTCTCTCCACTTTTGACGTTATTGCAAGATGTCAGCACAATAACGAGCACTATAGAAATAGTACCCCACTTTATCATAACTCCCTCTGTTTTATGTTCTTAATGTCCGATGCAATAATAAATAAATCCTTGCTCTTCCATTTCTTTTTTATCATAGATGTTGCGCCCGTCCAGCACTACAGCTCGTTCCATTGTTTTCTTGATAACTGCCCAGGACGGTAACCGGAACTCCTTCCATTCAGTAACCAGCATCAAGGCATCAGCATCAAGTACGGCATCATACATGTCTCTTGCATAGTAAATGCTCTCTCCTATCCGGCGGCGGCATTCGTCCATTGCAGCAGGATCGTAAGCACGCACTTTACATCCGACTTTAAGCAATTTATCTATCAAGACCAGTGAGGGCGCTTCGCGCATATCATCGGTTTCCGGTTTGAAAGCTAATCCCCACAAAGCGATGGTCTTCCCTTTTAAATCGTTATCGAAATGCTTACAGAGTTTTTCAAAGAGAATACTTTTCTGCAATTCGTTCACTTCTTCTACAGCATGAAGCACGCGCATCTGATAACCGTTCAACTCAGCAGTTTTGATAAGAGCTTTAACGTCTTTAGGGAAACAAGA
>USSR01000322.1 GCA_900557355.1 uncultured Bacteroides sp. | reverse complement strand
TCCTGATTACCACGAAGAAAGGAGCTGCCGGCAAACCTAAAATAACATTATCGCATAACACGGATTTTTCCAACCCATTCGTAACTCCGCGTTTCCAGACCACATACGGCAACAAACCGGGCGAATTTTCGAGCTGGGGAGACAAATTGGCAACCCCTTCTTCCTATGATCCTCTGAATTTCTTCCGTACAGGTTATAATACCACTACTGCCCTGTCCATTTCACTGGGTAATGAAAAGAACCAGACTTTCGCATCGGCATCTTCCACAACAGCCGAAGGTATCATTCCGAACAATGAATACCAGCGTTATAACTTTACAGTTCGTAATACCTCCAATTTCTTTAATGACAGAATGACATTGGACTTAGGTTTCAGCTACGTGATTCAGAAAGACCAGAACATGCTCTCGCAAGGACAATACTTTAACCCGATTGTTCCTCTCTACCTTTTTCCTCGCGGTGAAGACTTCACCCCCTATCGCATGTACGAACGTTATGACGAAGGCCGTCAGCTGATGACCCAACACTGGCCTTATGGTGAAATGGGCATGGCAATGCAGAATCCATACTGGATCATCAACCGCAATATGTTCAATAACGACCGGGATCGTTATATGGCAAATGCCGGATTGAAATATAAAGTGTTCGACTGGATGGATATCAGCGGACGTGTACGCATTGACAATGCCAACACCCGACATACAAAAAAACTTTATGCCAGCACAGATGCCAAATTTGCTCAAAGCAAAGGATATTATGGCGACCGTAAGGACGTAGACAAACAATTGTATGCTGACTTCCTGGTCAATATCAACAAACGTTTCAATGATTTCGACCTCACTGCCAATGTGGGTGCCAGCATCCAGGACGTAAGTATGGATTATGTAGGTGCGGAAGGTCAGTTAAGCATGATTCCCAACTTCTTCACTTTGCATAATGTAGATTTGGGGGCAAATAATTCGCGCATCAAACAGGATGGTTGGAAAGAACAAACCCAATCGGTATTTGCCAGTGCGGAACTGGGATGGAAAAGCATGATTTACCTGAGTGCTACAGCACGCAACGACTGGTCATCGGCTTTGGTCAACACACCCAACAGTTCTTTCTTCTACCCATCTGTAGGTCTTTCAGGAGTAATCACTGAAATGGTGAAGTTGCCGAAGTGGTTGACATTCTGGAAAGTGAGAGCTTCTTATAGTTCCGTAGGTAATGCACCTTCACGTTATCTCACAATCCCGACTTTCGGCTACAGTTCGAGTGGAGAATTTGAGACCAACACCCACATGCCGGTACCAGAACTGCATCCAGAGCGGACCAAATCATTTGAAATAGGTACAAATGCCAAATTGTTTGACGGGCATGTTGGCCTCGACTTCACCTATTACAAATCAAATACATACAATCAGACATTTGAGGCCAAAGCTTCCGCTTCCTCCGGATACTCAACATTCTATATTCAAGCAGGTGATATAGCAAACTGGGGTATTGAAGCTATGGTATCTTACGAAAATAAGTTCGGGGACCTGAACTGGAACTCACAGCTTACTTTCAGTATGAACCGTAATGAAATAAAAGAATTGGTACGTGATTACCCGGATCCACTTACGGGTGAATTACTACATTCCCAGTCTAGAAGTTTCCAAGTTTGGAACATATCGGATGATACTGGAAGAAGGCGGCTCAATGGGCGATATATATGTAACCAGCCGTTTGCGCCAAGATGGTTCCGGATTTATTTATGTAGATCCCGATACCAACCAGCTCCAGACAGTAGAAGATTTACAGAAGGTAGGTAATGCCAATCCGGATTTTAACTTAGGTTTCCGCAACAACCTTTCCTGGAAAGGCTTTAACCTGGGCTTCTTGCTGACTGCCCGCATTGGTGGAGAAGTGATGTCAGCCACTCAGGCTATACTCGACAAATACGGAGTATCGGAAGCGTCAGCAATCGCACGTGACAATGGTGGCGTAACAGTCAACTTCGGTAAACTCGACCCACAGTATTTTTATGAATATATTGGCGGAGGTGATACCGGCATGTTATCTAACTATGTGTACAGTGCTACCAATGTACGCTTGCAAGAACTAACTTTAGGCTATAACTTACCAAAGAAATGGTTTAATGACAAATTGAATATGACAGTTTCCCTCATAGGACGTAATCTTTGGATGATTTACAACAAAGCCCCGTTCGATCCGGAAAGTATCGCATTTACAGGTACCTACTTCCAGGGATTGGATTACTTTATGCAACCCAGCTTGAGAAATGTCGGATTCAGTGTAAGAATGCAATTCTAAAAATAATACTATCATGAAGAACTATATATTAAATATTGGAAAAGGAATGATTTTTGCCGGAGCCATCTCCCTGGCATCCTGCACCGGATGGTTTGATAATGTCCCCCCTTACGAAGCCACCGAAGACATACTGGAAGGAGATAACGTGAAAGTCGGAGCTTTCTTCCCTCAATTGCAACGCAATGTGGTCTCTACGCATAACAATCAGTTTCAATTGTCGCAAAACTTGGTAGGAGATATCTATTCGGGTTACATGGCCATTCCCACCAATTTCAACAGCAATAAGAACAATGCCACCTACTTCTTCCAGGATAATTGGCTGAATAGTCCGTTCGAAAAAGTATATACCCAGGCTATCGGCGCCTATATCGAAATTAAGAAAAGCGTAGATGGCGATGAAAACTCCCACATCTACCAATGGGCACAGATTCTTAAAATTGCTTCCATGCATCGCTTTACCGACATGTGGGGGCCTCTGCCTTACACCCAGGTAGGAAGCGGTTCGATGACCACTCCATACGACAGCCAGGAGACTGTTTATATGAAGTTCTTCGAAGAACTGGACAAAGCGGCTGAAGTCCTGACCAAGTTTACCGTGAACAATCCCGGTTCAAAACCTATGGCAGAGTACGATTTGGTCTATGGAGGCGATTACAGCAAATGGGTGAAATTTGCCAATTCACTACGTCTGCGTCTAGCAATGCGTCTAGCTTTCGTAAAGCCGGAAGTTGCAAAAGAACAAGCTGAAAAGGCTATATCTCATTCATTAGGGGTAATAACTTCAAATGATGATAACGCCGGGGTGAAAACGGTGGGAGCCAATGACGTAGTTAATCAACTATACACAATGTGGGCCAATTATAAAGACATTCGTATGGGAGCTTCCATTTGGTCTATACTGACAGGTTATGAAGACCCACGTTTGAGTAAAATGTTCACGCAAGGTACCCTGAATGAGACATCCGGTTACTTCGCTCTTCGAACAGGCCTCAACTTGGACAGCAATAAAGACTCGCGGCTAGGATACTCTTCCCCGAACATACAAAGTAACACTCCAATAATCTGGATAAATGCAGCCGAAGTTGCTTTTCTTAAAGCCGAAGGTGCTTTAAGAGGATGGAACATGGGAGGTGCTACTCCTCAAAGTGCTTATGAAGAAGGTATTCGCCTTTCTTTCAACGAATGGGGAGCAAGTGGTGCCAATGAGTATATGACGGATGAAGTGAAGACAGCCGCTAACTATATAGATCCTCTAAAGTCGTCCAATAACATAAGTGCTGTCAGTAACATAACCATTGGCTGGAAAGAGAATGATTCCAAGGACAAGAAGCTTGAACGTATTATCACCCAGAAATGGATTGCCACGTTCCCAAATGGTCAGGAAGCCTGGACGGAATTCCGCCGTACCGGTTATCCTAAATTATTCCCTGTAGCAGTCAATAATAGCAGTGGAACAGTTGATACGGATATTCAAATACGCAGACTGCCATTTGCCAAATCAGAATACACTTTAAATCCCCAAAACATACAAGAAGCCATTCAATTATTAGGTGGTCAGGACAACGGTGGCACCCGTTTATGGTGGGATATAGAAAATAAATCAATAAACTAAAAGTAAGTAAATCATATGAAAAATATATTGAAAACTATCGGATTAGTATTTGGCTTAGGATTGTTTATGCAAGCATGCGATGACTGGACCATGCCCGAAGCAAATATAATACAAAATCTGGATGGAACTCCCAAATCAGAAGAATACTACAGGAAATTAAGAGCTTATAAAAAGACGGACCACCAAATAGCTTTTGGCTGGTTCGGCTTTTGGAACGGAGGCACATCAACTTCTGCAAGAGGTTCATTGCGCAGTGCACCCGACAGTATGGATATCATGTCTATATGGGGAGACAAATATAACTTAACTCAAAATCACATAGATGATATGAGATACGTACAGGAGGTATATGGAACAAGAATCACATTCACGCTTTTCTCTCACAATATGTCCAACTTATTCAAAGGAGGAGTATGTCCGTTTGAAAACAAGGCAGAAGATATTCCCGCAGCAGCAAAGGCATTATCCGATTCTATCTTCAAATATGGTTATGATGGGATAGATTTTGACCACGAATGTTCAGCCGGTGACCTCTTCTACAACAAGGATAACATGACTACGCTATTACGTGAAATGCGCAAAAATTTAGGTCCGGACAAACTAATTATGGTAGATGGACATATCAGTTACATTACGGAAGAAGGATGGCAATATGCTGATTATGCCGTATCTCAAGCATATAATACTTCTGCTCCTTCCAGACTCCAAAGCCGTTACAACGGAGTCAGTAAATATATAGGTCCGGAGCGCCTCATTGTAACCGAAAATTTTGAGTCCTATTGGAAAAATGGCGGTGTAACCTATACAGATGAAGAAGGTAATAAAATGCCCTCCTTATTGGGCATGGCCGGTTGGCATCCCGAAGAAGGACGTAAAGGAGGATGCGGAGCATACCATATGGAATATGAATATGCACACGATCCGGAATATAAGTTCATGCGACAGGCCATTCAAATAATGAATCCGGCCAATCCCAACAATTAAAAACTGAACAAATCATGAAAAATATAGCAAAAATAGGAATAATATTCATGGTTGCTCTTTTGGCAGCCTGCCAATCAGAATATGATGTGATAGAGAATGGGGTATTCCTGACCGATGCGCAGAAATCCCAATCAAAAAAAGTAACTATTGACGATACGGGAGCCAAAACTGTTATCTCTTCCCGTTTAGGTACCATGATGACAACGGACGTAACCGTTGAATACGGAACAGATGCAACGGCACTGCAAGCATATAATCAGAAAAACGGTACAGATTATCAGTTGTTGCCGGAAAAATTTTACAGTTTTTCGGAAAGTACGACAACAATCAAAGCTGGTGAAATCGGTTCATCACCGACAAACTTGATAATAAAACCTTTTGATGAAACTATCGACGCAACCAAAAAATATGCTATCCCCGTAGCTATAGTCAATGCAAACGGAGCCGAGAAACTATTGTCTTCATCTTCTTTAATAGTACTTTTGGATCAGATAATAGTAACTACAGTACCATATTTAGCCAATGGTAATGCTATTTCTATTGTTCCAGAACCTATGATAGAAGGGCTTTCATCATGGACATTAGAGTGGAATTTATGCATGGATGCATTTAACAGAAATAATGTGACTCAATGGACTATAAAGGGAGCCGACGGGAAAAACAATATTTATACTCGCTTCGGAGATGTTACCTGTGAACAAAACCAATTCCAGGCTAAAATAGGTTCTGGGAAACCACAAAGTATTACACGCTTTACGGCTAATAAATGGTATCATCTGGCATTAACTTACGATGGAACAAACATACGTTTCTATGTAGATGGGGTACTGGATTTTACAACTCCGCATGCTCTTCCGGGAGAAGTTTTCGAGATGAAAGAAATAGGCTTTGCAAATAGCGTAAATACTGCCTATACATTGAAGGGAAGTATTAGCGAACTTCGCGTATGGTCTGTAGCTCGCAGCCAAGCTGAAATCTCGAATAATATGTATGTTGTCTCACCTCAGACTCCGGGATTGGAAGTTTATTGGAAGTGTAATGAAGGAAGCGGAACCATAATCAAAGATTATTCCAGTCATCAAAGAGATGGCAAACTTGTGAAAGAAGCAACCAGGAAGACTGGTGTACGTTTTCCAGATGACGGAGAATGATTCTGATTCCAAATATCATCGATTATAATCAGCTTTTATAAGATAACGAGAGCGTTTCATTTCAGGAAACGTTCTCGTTACTAAAACCTAACTATTTTCCCGGAAACAACCCTATTTATATATGAAGAACATTTTAACAGACCATATAACGATAAAGTTGGGGTATTCTATTATCGGATTCAATTCTCTATTTTTTTTATCTGCCTGCAACCATACTTCCCGAAGAGAAGGAAAAGATGCGGAACGTTACAACATCGTCTACATCATGACTGATGACCATACCGCCCAAATGATGAGTTGTTATGACAAGCGCCACATCCACACCCCTAACCTCGACCGTATTGCGGCTGACGGTGTTCGTTTCACCTCCAGCTTTGTGGCTAATTCGCTAAGCGGTCCCAGCCGTGCGTGTATGCTCACCGGAAAACACAGCCATGCCAATGGTTTTACCGACAACACCACCTGCGTCTTCGACTCTTCACAACAAACTATGCCCAAACTCCTGAAAGCGGCAGGTTACGAAACCGCCATGATAGGCAAATGGCATCTCGAAAGTTTACCGACAGGATTTACCTTCTGGGAGATTCTACCAGGACAAGGAGACTATTACAATCCGGACTTCATCACCATGGACAACGATACCATACAAAAGAAAGGTTATCTGACAAATATCATCACAGATATGAGTATCGACTGGCTGGAGACGCAGAGAGACAAGAACAAGCCTTTCTGCCTGTTCATTCACCACAAAGCAGCCCACCGCAACTGGTTGCCGGAACTGAAATACCTGTCCGAATACGAAGACCAGACTTTTGAACTTCCCGAAAACTTTTACGACGATTACCATAACCGCACAGCCGCCGCCTCAGCCGAAATGAGCATCCTGAAACACATGGATATCATGTACGACACAAAAATGCTGAGCGAAAAAGACGATTCACGGCTGAAAGCGACTTATCTAAAGTTCATAAGCCGTATGACCGACGAAGAACGGGCACAATACGATGCCTTTTATTCTCCACTTATCCAAGAATTCTATAAAACCAAGCCGCAAGGAAAAGAACTGGCGGAATGGAAATATCAACGCTACATGCGCGACTATGCCAAGGTGATAAAATCCCTGGACGACAACGTAGGACGCGTACTGGACTATCTGGACGAAAAAGGGCTGTCGGACAACACCCTGGTGATCTACACCAGCGACCAAGGATTCTATATGGGCGAGCACGGATGGTTTGACAAACGATTCATGTACGAAGAATCCATGCATACGCCATTAATAATGAGACTTCCCCGCGGACTAAACAAGCGGGGCGACATCCCCCAGTTGGTCCAGAACATTGATTATGCCCCCACTTTCCTGGAACTGGCCGGAGTGTCCGTCCCCGAAGACATGCAAGGCGTATCGTTAGTACCCCTGCTGAAAGGCGAGTCGCCTGACGACTGGCGACACTCCTTATACTATCACTTCTATGAATACCCGGCGGAACATGCCGTGAAACGGCATTACGGCGTACGGACGGAACGGTACAAACTGATACATTTCTACAATGATATCGATGTCTGGGAATTGTACGACCTAAAAGAAGACCCTTCGGAAATGAACAACCTGTACGGTCGGGA
>USSR01000321.1 GCA_900557355.1 uncultured Bacteroides sp. | reverse complement strand
GATACTCAATACAATCCAAATAAAAACAAAAGTCCCGAACCAAATAAATGGAATGGGACTTTTTATTATTGCAAAATAACCTAAATCATAAAGCAGGTTTAAGCTCAATCGTTAATCCTAAAGCATTTATGATACGATAGAAAGTAGCAACACTCGGAACTGTAATGCCTTTCTCAATGCGTGAGATGTATGATTTGTTGGCACCGATACGTTTTGCAAGCTCTTCCTGCGTCAATCTGGCATTCTTTCGCGCATCCAAAAGTATTTGACTCGTATAAAAAGCATAAGCTTCTTCGTCAAACTTCGCACGTTCAGGAGTGCCCAGTGCTCCATACTGTGCTTCTAACACAGCACTGTAATCAACGATTTGATGATTGTTTGTCTCCATAATAAGCCTCCTTTATTTTTAACGCCTTTTCTATCTCTCCTGATGGTGTCTTCTGACTCTTTTTCTGAAAGCCATTGAATAAGACATAATCTTACGTTTCATATTACAAATATACGCCAAGTTGTACAATTATGCAACCTGGCGTTAGATTTTAACAGTAAAAAAGACTATAATCATTTCTTTTGCCGTACTCCATCCTTCCCGTTTCAGTAGTTCTGTCTCTTCCCGATTAGGAGAATGTGGAGAACCCATAGCGCAATACTTATCAATCACATTTCCATTATCTCTATGCTATTCTAATTATTTATCAGTCTATCAATTCAATCATATAGCTATAAACATATTTTTTATCAAGCAAACGATATTTATTGTGTGGATACATCCCCCAACTATTATCACCGCCTAATCCGCGTTGCTTCAAATCAACATGCAGGAAAATATTCTTTTGCGGAACAATATCAATGGTATGCTGCAATTTGCGGGTCAAACCGGGGTCAAGGTCTTCCGGTGAGAAATGCAGAGCGGAAAATGCGATAGGTTGCAGACCTGTAATCTTCACTCCCTCTCCTTCACTATTCAATAAAGCCAGCCAACGAACATCCGTTTTATTTCCGGTTTCCTGTGGACGTATATACCAATAGAACTGATTGTCGACTTTATCCTCATATCGCCCGATGAACGAGCTTGAATAACGGTCGATGTAGTTTTCAAAAGGTCCCCTACCATAATAAGTCAGATTTTCATAGGGTTGTTGCAATTCCATCCGCATACCGAAGCGAGGAAGTTCAGGAAGTCTCGTTCCTGTCAAGTCAATACTTCCTGTCACAATAATAGATGCATTATTACGTATCAAATATTCTATCGTGTAAGGAACTTGAATGTCACTTAATATCCAATCAATTTTTATGGACAATCCTTTTTCGTTCTTTTCCTCTATAACCACGTTCTTCACATAACGGTTCACATGCGCTGTCCGCCAGACACCTGCCAACCAGGGCATTTTATTCCCGAAATCATTATCAACCGGAGCACGCCAAAAAGCCGGTTCCGGATATTGCTTAATGGGTTGTTTGCCGTTTATGCTATAATTAAACAGCACTCCTTTTTTCAAATCAATCTTACCGGAGACGGCATCCGACTGAAAAGATAAAACATTGTCTTTCGTTTCATAAGACAACTTACCCGAACAAGCCGAAAGAGAAGCAAAGAAACTGCCTCTATTTAGCTTTATCTGTTCCTTAGCCACTTCATAATGTACAGGAATTAAATCGGTAGCAACCTTTGTATAGGCATAGAGGTTGAGAAAATATTCATTTCCATCTTCCGGAATGACTGGAAGATTCAATCGTACCTCTTTTTCCGCATGAGGTTTTAATTCAACATTGAAATTTCCTGTAGAGAATTTCTCTCCGTTCTTATATACTTCCCAAGTAAAAGCATATTCATTCAGATTGGTAAAATCATAACGATTCCTGATTGAAACAATCCCTTTACTCAAATCTTTCGCGTTAAACTGAATGTACTGATAGACTTTCTTTACTTCATACGCTTGTGGTTTGGGAATGCCATTAGCAGAAATTAAGCCGTCGGTTCCTGTATTTAATTCCCCTTTCCTATCTTCCAGCCATTTATAACTTCCCATTTTTCCATTGTACGTCCAGTAGATGCGTCCGTCTCCCGGTTCTGTCTTCATTTTAAACCCTTGATCCATAAAGTCCCAAATAAAACCACCTTGCAAATTTGGACTGTCATAAATAACATCCCAAAGGTCTTTGAAGTTACCATTACTATTCCCCTGGGCATGGGCATACTCACACATGATAAAGGGGCGCTGTTTACCGGACTTGGCATATTCCGTTATTTTCCACATATTGGGATACATCGGACATACAATATCTGTATTCCAGTCCTCCCAAGCCTGTTCGAATTGCACAAAACGACTTGGGTCATATTCTTTCAGACGTTTATATTCATCATGGAATACGATTCCATTACCACATTCATTCCCTAACGACCAGCCTATGACGCACGGATGATTTTTATCTCTTTCCACCATACGGGTGATACGGTCTACATGAGCCGCATACCATTCGGAACGATAAGCAGGATGCGGAATGGTATCTTTGAAATAAGGAACTGAGCCCATTCCGTGGGTTTCAATATTGGCTTCATCTATAATGTAAATGCCATATTGGTCACATAATTTATAAAACAACGGATGATTGGGATAATGACTGGTACGAACAGCATTCATATTCAGTTGTTTTATCAATTTCAGGTCATTCATCATAATTTCGCGAGTTTGGACGTGCCCCAAGCTGTCATTATGCTCATGACGGTTCACGCCTTTTATATAAGTCGGAACACCATTCACCAATAATCGAGCATTCTTTATTTCTATCTTTCTGAAACCGGTCTTACAGGCAGTAACTGCAAGCTGCTTGTTTTTATCATCCCAAAGTGTGATGACACAATCATAAAGAGATGGCTTTTCAGCATTCCATTTGGATACATTCTTAATGACGCCCGAAAAAGCTAATTGGGTAAACTCATCTTCTATGTCAAATTTCTTTTGTTGTGACAAAACTATTTTGCCGGTTTTATCCAATAATTCCAGTTTGAGTGTTCCTTTTTTTACATTATTACCTGTAAATTCACGCAAATCTACGGTAGCATTGAATATACCATTCTTATATGTACTATCCAAACTTGATTTTAAGAAAAAATCCCAAATAGTCAGTTTAGGGTAAGCTTGCAAGAATACATCACGTTCAATCCCGGTCAGTCGCCAAAAATCCTGGTCTTCCATATAGCTGCCATCATGCCAGCGATAAATCTGTACTGCCAGTAAATTTTCTCCTTCTTTCAGATAGTTCGTCACATTAAATTCAGCCGGTGTTTTGGAAGCTTTGGTCATTCCGACTTGCTGCCCGTTCACATAAATGCGGGCATAGCCGCTAATGGAGCCGAAGTGCAGAAATACTTCGCGCTCCTGCCAGTTTCGAGGAACCGTAAATGTGCGCCGATAGGTACCCACAGGATTGTCTACGTCAATATAAGGTGGATTGGATGAAAATACATACTGAATGTTGCGGATTATCGGTTCACCGAATCCTTGGATTTCCCAGTTAGAAGGAACTGTTATTGTATCCCAATTACTGTCGGGTAAATCTATCCGATAAAAATCTTTTATGCTCGCTGCTATAGTAGGGGCATAGATAAACTTCCACACACCATTCAACGAATGTTGCCAAGACGATTTTCGGGGTTTGTCGTTCACTGCATCCTCTGACTGTTCGTAGAGACGAAAGTCAGCATGTGGCCTCTCTTTGTTCCACTCATATTTGGCGGGATTTTCCCACTCGTTGTTTTGCGCCTTTGCCGTTTGAGGCAAACTATAAAAGAAGCAGATAAAGAATAATAAGGTAGGAAATAATCTATTTATCATAAGGAAAGAGTTGTGAAGGTTTCACAGAGTAGTATCAAGGAGTTAAGAAGTCTAACCTCTTAACTCCTTGAAATCAGCCGGAAAACTCAAAAGTTATTCTTCAGTATATAATAATGTCCCAAATCCCAAATCGCCGGCTTCAGCAGTTCCACGCTCACCATATCCTTCGGGGCGTTCCTTTTCGGCAAAGGCTTGAGAATAGGGTGCATTCATACCTTTCACCTTGGCATAATGGTTGTAGAGGAGTTCCCATCCCGGACGGGCACGCCCCTTAGCCTCGGCCGACACCTTCTCGTGCCAACCATATTTGGGGTGATAGTAAGGTTCGAAAGGCATTTCTACATCTTCAGCCGAAGTCAAGTTATACTTAGCCGTATATTCGCAGAGGTCGAGAACAATGTTGTCGTTGTAGGCAAAAAGGTCGATACCCATGTTATAAGCCGTACGGCAGAAGTAAGCGTGCAAACCGACATTGAGAGTGGCGTGCCCCTGGTCGCGTCCCATCTCCTGGCTCTGTGCCAAATGTCTGCCTTTCACTTTTCCTTCCGGGTCTTCGTGCATACCTCTCACCGACCACTCGATACAGCCCATACCTTTTCCGTGGTAGAAAAACTCCAGGGCTTGTTTAATCTTAGCATCGTCATCATTCAGCACGCCGATAGAAAGAATGGTGAGCATGGCGGGCAGATCCCAACTCATCCAACCTGCAATGGCTGAAGAGTTAAAGTGGTTATCTAAGAAATCGTCGCAGATAGGATAGAAAGTTTTATCTATCCATTTCTTGAAGATTTCGAAATCCTCGGTTTTCCAGCCTTCGTAGTCGCGCATCAGTTCAGCGGGAGCAGCAAACTGGTAACCGATAAATCCGGCAGCAAGCAGGCGATGGCTGTCGTCAGGCCACGTTTTATAGTTCACCCCTTTACAAGTTTTAGCCCATCCGTTCAGAATTTTAATAGCCGCTTTCGCATAATCTTCATCTCCCGAAATTTTCCAGCGTAAAGCCAACTGATAAGCGGCACCGGCATCAAAAGCAGCCGTATTGAAGTTTCCGCCTTTTGAGTGGCGCACAATTTCTTCTTGCGGATTTGAGTTATAATTCAGTTGGGCAAATCGGCTGTCGCACAATTTTTGCCAACCACTAATCCAAGGTTCGGCGCCTTCATTCACTTTACGGCGTGCACGTTCAAAATCGGCTTCGGTGTTCACCAGACAAGGGTGCTTGATGGTGTACTCATAATTTTCATTGGGGTTGATTTCGCGTTGCCATGGTTCGGGAGTTCCGTTCTCGAACTCAGCACTACAGCCGGTCAGCAACACAAGTGCCATGCTGCCCACGAAGGTATAAATCAAATTTTTCATATATTCAATATTCATTTTGTTATTCAATCAGTTTCTGAGAAGTCGGCTACCATTATTCGGCTTTTTCAGCTTTAATCAAATCTTTCAGTTCCTGTTCCGATTCGAAGGTCTTCACCCAATCCACATAGATACTGCCAGTTTCGCTGGCTTCATACCATATTTTCCAAAATTGAAGTTCCACCGTGTCGTACTTCGTCAATGCAGTAGGCATATACTGTTGATTCTTGCCGAGGAATTTCTTCGTAAAGTCGGCGTAGAATACTTTGTATTCGCCACAATCTGCCACAGTCATGGCGTTTTTTCCTTTATCGGTATCTTCGCCATATTTACCGGCTACGGTAATGCCGCTTCCACCCCAAATGTCGAGATACCACTCTATGCTTGTTGATGCTTCGAACACATTTTCGGGGAATTTCACTTTAAAGGCCAAGATGGGATAGTTGGTTACGTTGAACCCAAATCCTCCGGTACGACAAATGCGCACAGCCTTGTAAGCCTTATCGTCACCGGGTAATATGCGAAGTACTCCGTCGTTCTCCATCCATTCAAATTCTCGATGATTGAAATTGCCGAATGGTTGCCAGATGTTCTCAATGGTAAATTGGTCGTTCATCAATCCCTCACTCACATTGATACTCATCGTAGCTTTGATAGGTTTACCGTCGCCATAGTCTGCCAAAGCAGTAATCACGGCATTGCCGTAAGCCTTCGCCACAAACCGGCCTTTTTCGTCAATCTCTACAACATCGGGCTTGCTGCTTTCCCATGCGATGTACGACAGCGTAGCGTCTGCCGGCGTTACATTCATCTGCGGAGTATAGGTTTCGCCTAAAGCCAGCTTATCGGTTTCCTTCACGAATTCCATACTTTCGATATAAATAATAGGCTTCACCTTAATCTCAAACACTTTTGTGAAATGTTTGTCGTCAGTAGCGGTGACTTGTATGCGTGCCGTTCCTTCGGCCACACCTTTCACCTCGCCTTTTTCATTGACGGTGGCTTTATCGGGAGTAAGGCTTTTCCAAATCACTCCGGGGTAAGTGGGATCGACCGGAGTAGTCTGCCAAATGAGCGGCAGAGTCGAGGTAACAAACACTTCAAGCTCTTCATTAGTAAGACTGATATCAGTGATGTGAATGATTTCGTTTACCACCTTCACATTGATGGTCGAAGTGGCAGAATAGCCTACAACCGGTTTGGCCGAAATGACCGTATTACCGGCCTTCACTGCAGTGATGCGTCCTTCGGCATCTACGGTAGCCACATCGGGCACAGTCGATTTCCATACCACCTCTTTGTTGAAAGCCTCATCCGGGCCTACGGTATATTTTATCAAAGTATCAGTGCCTATCAGCAGAGGCAGTTCGGGAGTCACCTCAAGGTTGATTTCCTTAACGAGCACTCTCTCTTCTAAAACGGGGGATACATCGTCATCGTTGCACGAAACGGTCACCACCAAGGCACCCGCCAACAGTGTTGCAAATGCACCCTTTTGAAGTATGTTTTTGTATGTCATAATTCGATTACTTTATAAATGAATAATGAATGGATTATTGGTTCCAACCCGGATTTTGTTTCAAGTTGGAGTTCAGCTTGAGTTGGTCAGTGGGCAGCGGCAACAAGTAATGCTTTTCGTGCCAGTTGCGTCCTTTTTCGTGAATAATGCAGCCTTCACCATCTTTGTCTTTAAAAGAAGCATCGGGCCATCTGCTTTCAAAATCAGTATCTTTCCACTTCACACCGGTGAGATTCATCGGCATTTCGTCTTCGGCCGTCTTCCAACGCTTCAGATCATCAATGCGGAAATTCTCATCGAAAAACTCGATGGTACGCTCACGACGAATCTCTGTGCGCATATCCAAATTATTTGCCGTGACAAAGTCGTTAGTCAAGTCAGGCATTTCGGGGTTAATGCGTTTACGTGTCAAGTTCAAGCTGATAGCCAAGTCTTCATCTGATATTTGTCCATCGCGTTCAAACACAGCTTCGGCATAGTTCAGCAGCACCTCGGCATAGCGGATGACGGGGAAGTCGTAAGCTTCCATACCGGTGGGCACTCCGTCACGTTCGCTGCACCACTTGTGGGGAAAGTAGCCCGTACCGGTTTGAGGCATGAAGTTCCTATGCGAGGCATTGGCTATTTCGGCAGCATCGCCGCTCCAATCAATGCGTCCGCCATTTGTACCCCAATAAGTCTGTCCGGGCACCATAAGCTGATTGTTCATGCGGTTGTCGCGATTTTTATATTCATCATCCACTTTCGTGTAATTCCACGTTTGGGGATTGATGGGTAACCCATTGCTTTGCAGATACATATTAGCCATTTTGCGAGTAACGTACAAGGCATTGCCCAAACGCCCTTGTGTAATGTTGAAACCAATAGAATTGATAACAGGGTCGTGGCGGCGGGTAAAGATATACTCTTTATTACCTGTTTTATTGATATTGGCAGGGTTTGACTTTTCATTCTCCAAGATAAAGAGAAG
>USSR01000320.1 GCA_900557355.1 uncultured Bacteroides sp. | reverse complement strand
ACATCTGTTTATCAGATATGTAGTATGCACATAGTTCTGCGAAGACATTGCAAATTTCTTACATTGGTATGAAAACAGAAGAAGTAAGTATCAAGCCACGCTTAAAAGTTACGATGAAAATCGACAGCGAAATGCTTCAGGAAGTTGTGGTTACTGGTATGCAGCGTATGGACAAACGTCTCTTTACTGGTGCTACATCAAAATTATCTGCCGATGACGTAAAATTAGACGGCCTGCCTGAAATAAGCCGTGCGCTGGAAGGTCGTGCTGCTGGTGTATCCGTTCAGAATGTCTCCGGCACATTTGGTACAGCTCCTAAAATCCGCGTACGTGGAGCTACTTCTATTTATGGTAGTTCTAAGCCGCTGTGGGTAGTAGATGGGGTTATTATGGAGGATGTTACCGAGGTTAGTGCTGATGATTTGTCATCCGGTGACGCAGTTACGCTGATTAGCTCAGCCATTTCAGGATTGAATGCGGATGATATTGAAAGCTTCCAGATTTTGAAAGATGGATCAGCCACTTCTATCTATGGTGCACGCGCAATGGCTGGTGTAATCGTTGTGACAACAAAGAAAGGTAAGGCCGGTTCCAACAAAATTAGTTATACCGGCGAATTTACGATGCGAATGAAGCCCAGCTATACCAATTTCAATATAATGAATTCACAAGAACAGATGGGAGTATTCAAGGAGATGGCAAACGCCGGTTACTTAAACTTTTCGAATGTTTATCGCGCATCTGACAGTGGCGTTTATGGCAAAATGTATCATCTGATTAATGACTATACTCCAAATGGTGGATTTGGTCTGCCAAATACAACCAAGGCAATCAATACCTATTTGCAACAAGCCGAGTACCGAAATACAGATTGGTTTGATTATCTGTTCAATAGTTCTGTTTCACAAAACCATGCAATCAGCATGTCAAGCGGTACAGAAAAAGCCTCTTATTACACATCACTTAGTGTCATGAACGATCCGGGATGGACCAAACAAAGCTCGGTTCAACGCTATACAGCCAATGTAAATGCCTTGTATAATATCTACAGCAATTTATCATTGAACCTGATAGGAAATGCTTCGTATCGTAAACAAAAAGCTCCCGGCACTTTAGGTTCAACACCTAATTATGTAACCGGAGAAGTATCACGCGATTTTGATATTAATCCATACTCATATGCATTAAATACCTCACGCACATTGGACGCTAATGAAACCTACGTCCGCAATTATGCTCCGTTCAACATTCTGCATGAACTTGAAAACAACTACATGAACTTAAATGTAGTTGATATGAAATTTCAAGGAGAATTAAAATGGAAAATACTCAAAAATTTAGAAGCTTCTGCTCTGGGCGCTTATAAATATTCTACAACGACACAATCACACTATGTTAAAGATTATTCTAACCAGGCTTGGGCTTTTCGTGCAATGGATGATGCTACCATGCGTGATGCTAATCCCTGGCTGTATACCGATCCGGACAAGGTGAATTCTCTACCCGTCAGTGTATTACCGGTAGGTGGATTTTATCGTGAAACAAAATATGGAATGAATAGTTGGGATTTCCGTGGAACATTGAATTATAACGATGTATTTGCAGAAGATCATATTATCAACCTTTTCGGCGGTATGGAAGTGAATTCTATGGATCGCACGAAAACATGGTTTAATGGTGTAGGCATGCAGTATGAGATGGGGATGCTCCCTTCTTATGACTATCAGTACTTTAAGCAGGGCAATGAAGAGAACACAAATTATTATACTGTAGAAGAAAGCCGTTCACGTGAGGTGGCATTCTTCGCAACAGGTACTTATTCATATAAAGGACGATACACTGTTAATGGTACTATCCGCTATGAGGGTTCCAATAAGTTAGGTAAGAGTCGTTCTTCTCGTTGGTTGCCTACTTGGAATGTGTCTGGTGCCTGGAATGTACATGAAGAAGCATTCTTTGAAGATTTGCGACCGACATTATCAAACCTGACTTTAAAGGCATCTTATTCACTGACCGCAGACCGTGGTCCGGCAAACGTAACCAACTCTCGGGTAGTGATTAGTAGTTTTAATCCTTGGCGCCCATTTACTTCAGTGAAAGAATCGGGTTTACAGATTGACGACCTTGAGAATAGTGAACTTACTTATGAAAAGAAACACGAACTCAATATCGGTGCTGAGATTGGTTTTCTGGACAATCGCATCAATTTAGCAGCTGATTGGTATAAACGTGATAATTATGACTTGATTGGTGCTATTAACACAATGGGTATTGGTGGACAAGTGATGAAGTATGCCAATGTAGCAAGTATGAAATCGCATGGCATAGAGTTTACATTGTCTACACGCAATATTGTAACTAAGGATTTTAAATGGAATACAGACTTCATCTTCTCGCAAGCTAAAAATGAAGTAACGGATTTGGAAACTAACACCCGTATTCTGGATATGGTGATTGGTTCCGGTTTTACAATGAAAGGTTATCCCGTGCGTTCTCTGTTCTCTATTGACTTCCAAGGGTTGAACGAAGAGGGTCTTCCTACTTTTATTAATGAAAGTGGCACACTGACTGTGACAGATCTTAACTTCCAATCGCGCGTAAAAGACTATTTGGTATACGAAGGGCCTACAGATCCGACTATTACTGGTAGTTTTGGAAATACCTTTAGTTATAAAGGTTTTAAGCTGAATGTATTCATGACCTACTCATTTGGTAATGTTATCCGTCTGGATCCGGTTTTCAAAAACTGGTATTCTGACCTGGCAGCCATGCCCAAAGAATTCAAGAACCGTTGGACGCAGTCGGGCGATGAGAATACGACTAATATTCCTGTTATTGCGGACCGTCGTTTAAATCAAGAATATAATCATTTGAGTTATGCTTATAATGCTTACAACCGTTCTACTGCACGTGTGGCTAAAGGTGACTTCATTCGCATGAAAGAAATCTCATTATCATATGATTTTCCAAAATCCTGGATTGCACCATTAAAATTCAACAACTTATCACTTAAGCTTCAAGCAACCAACTTATTCTTGATTTATGCTGATAAGACGTTGAACGGACAAGACCCTGAATTCTTCAATACAGGAGGTGTGGCAGTCCCCGTACCACGCCAATTTACGCTAACCTTGAGATTAGGAATTTAACCATTAAAAAGAGAATAAAAATATGAAACATATATATATAGCGCTTATAGGAACTGCATTCTTGCTGGGTTCCTGCGATGATTTCCTCAATACGATGCCGGATAACCGTGCTGAAATTGACACGGAAGCAAAAGTAACATCTATACTTGTATCTGCTTATCCAAACAAGACCCCTGTCCTCATGATGGAATATAGTAGTGACAATGTAGTGGATCACGGGCCTCAGTATTCAGTCAATTATAAGGATCAAGAGGAAATCTATTTGTGGTCAGATATCACGAGTGATGGTAATGATGATCCACGTTACATGTGGCAAACTCATTATAGCGCCATAGCAGCTGCCAATCAAGCTATACAGGCAATATATGATTTGGGTGATCCCGCCAGTCTGGCTCCTCAAAAGGCGGAAGCTTTGATGTGCCGTGCTTATGCCCACTTTGTATTAGCAAATGTCTTCTGTTTACCTTATAACCCGGAAACGGCAGATAAGGATATGGGAATTCCCTATTCTGAAAAGCCGGAAACTCAAGTAATTGTGAAATATGAAAGAGGAACCATGGCAGAACTTTACGAAAAAATCAATGCGGACATAGAAGCTGCTTTGCCATATATCAGTGATGATGTTTACACTGTCCCTAAATATCATTTTAATAAAAAAGCTGCTTATGCTTTTGCAACACGCTTTAACTTATTCTATGTAAAACCTGATAAGTCAAACTATCAGAAGGTAGTGGAATACGCAACGCAAGTATTAGGAAGCAATCCGGATAGGGCATTGCGTCAAATGACCAATTACATTCCACTTGGAGCAGGTGACGTGACAAATGCCTACGTGCAGGCAAGTGAAAACTGCAACCTTTTAATTATTCCGGCATATTCAGCTGCTGGGCGAATCGGTTCCGGAAGTGGGCCACGTTACAATCATGGGCGGGAAATAACCACTTATGAGACTTATTGGGCCAAAGGTCCATGGGGTTCTTCAGGTTCCAGCAGTTTCTTGATTCTGGGTAGAAAACTTTATGGTTCGAATCAGACTATACGCTTCCCGAAGTTGGATGAATTCTGGGAGTATACAGACAAAACATCCGGCACAGGTTTTGCGCATATTGTATTTGTTCCATTTACAACAAATGAAACATTGCTTTGTCGTGCAGAGGCTTATACATTTTTGGAGAAATATGAGGAAGCTGCTGCCGATTTAAATAGTTGGCAAGTTACAAATTGCCTTTCTTCGTATGTTGATGATGATGGCATGACTCATACTCTGCAAACATTGACTCGTGAAAGCATCAATAAATTCTGGAATGATATTAAATATTGCCCTATACCATCTATGGCTGATGGGGGGAGTGATCGTACTATCAAAAAAGAACTTCACCCTCAGGGATTTGCTGTAGCATCAGGTGAGCAAGAGAATTTTATTCAATGTGTATTGCACATGCGCCGTATTGAGACAATGCATGATGGACAACGCTGGTGTGACATTAAACGCTATGGCATAGAAGTAGCGCACAACCGTTATGGATTGGCTACAGATATATTGAAAGTCGGTGATCTGCGTCGTGCCATCCAGTTGCCTTCGGATGTTATTGATGCCGGTTTGGCTGCTAACCCAAGATAATAACCTTTAAAAATGAAATGATTATGAAATATATAAAACTATTTTTATTGATTACATTCACTTTGTGCTTAGGGGCTTGCAGTGAAGATGATCTTGACTCAAAGAGTATTTTTGATACGGAAGAGCCGAAAATGAATGAATTCGACAATTGGCTGATGAAGAACTATGTAACGCCCTATAATATCAGTTTTAATTATAGATATGATGATAAGGAATCGAACATGGAGTTTAATCTGGTTCCTGCAGACTATGATAAGTCTATAGCTCTGGCCAAAATGATGAAATATGTATGGATTGATGTTTATAAGGAAGTAGCCGGTGATGAATTCGTCAAAATGTATTGTCCACGAGTGATGCAGCTGTTTGGTTCTCCGGCGTACTATCCTAACACTGGTAGTATTGTGATGGGTACTGCCGAAGGAGGAATAAAGGTGACACTGTATAATGTGAACGTTATTGATATTGAGCATCCGTATATTGATATCGATAGCCCATTCCCTGATAAGAGTGGCAGTACAACAGACTTGAATTATTGGTTTTTCCAAACAATGCACCATGAGTTTACCCACATTTTGCAGCAGAAGAAAAACTATGATACAGACTTCAATTTGATCTCTGCCGGTAATTATAGAGCTACGGACTGGATTAACTTGAAAGATCCTGATGCTCCTAAATCCGGTTTTGTATCAGGATATGCTAGCAAAGAAGCAAATGAAGATTTTGCAGAAATTCTTTCTGTTTACATAACTCGCACAGAAGCTGCTTGGCAAAAGTTATTAGCAGCCGGAGTTGTTGGTGAAGATGAATCTGGTAAGCAGGCCATCCTTGATAAATTGGAAATTATAAGAGAATATTTAAAAGGTAGTTGGCAAATAGATATTGATGAGTTGCGTAAAGTCGTTACCCGTCGCTCTGCAGAAGTAGCTACTCTTGATTTAACAACACTTAATTAGAAAGTAATATGAAAAAAATATTTAATTTATTATTTATATCGCTTGCCGTCGCTCTTTATTCATCCTGCACACCAGAAGAGGAAAATTTATTTAATGATTCTTCTGCCAATCGTATTGAAGCGACACTAAAGGCTGATAAAGAGGTATTGACAAGTGCCAAGAATGGTTGGTTGATGGAGTACTATCCTTCCGCAAACCTAACTTATGGAGGTTATAATATATTAGTTTCATTTGCAGAAGATGGTACAGTACAAGTAGCAAGTGACATATATGATGCTGGAGCAAAGGTTGCCAGTACGTACGTATTAAAGCAAAGTGCTGGTCCGGTATTGAGTTTTGACACCCACAATGAAGTAATGCACTTTTTCTCAGATCCGCATAATCCCGGAGGAATAGGCAGTGATGGAAAAGGTATGGAAGGAGACTTTGAGTTTACTATTATGGAGGCCACTAAAGATAAGGTGATACTAAAAGGAAAGAAGAATCTTACCAAAATCATAATGACTCCATTGGCTGAAACAGTTGCATGGAAAGATTTCTTGCAAGGTGTTCAGGATGCAGATGAAGTGTTTTCTCAATTCATAGCTTATAAATATACAGAGGGTGATTTTAAAGCGGATGTTACAGTTTCATATAGAAACCTTGCAATTACTTATACGGAAGGTGATAATGATGTTACAGTAGAAGCGCCATACATTATAACGACTGAAGGAAATATTAAATTCCGTGAGCCGGTGGTTTTGAATGGAAAGTCAATTGAGGAATTGAAATATCAGCCTGATGAAAAGTATGGTACCTTTTCTCCAACAAATGGTGTAAATGCCCTCTTTACTCCAACTTTCCCACTTAATTATCTTTTGCTCAACAACGACTGGTATTTTGCAATGAGTGGATTAGGAGATCCTCAAGCAATTGCTAGGTGGAATGCTATCAAAACTCAGGTAATGCCGGCATTAGGGGTTCCTTTGGATTATGCATTATTTACACCATATGATGCAACAACTACCGCTTTTTATTGGAGTTGTGGTGGTACAGTAGGATTCTTACTTTTCAATAACAAAACTGCGGGCGACAATCAAGTGAATTTTACATTTGCTTCCAGAGGTAATAATTTTGGTGTCACTTTATGGAATGATTATAATTGGAGCTATATGGTTTATCCATTTAATGGAAAGACTTTCACTTTGTCTGCCGATAGTGACGAAAATCCTACTGTAATAACAATGACAGATAATTCTAATTCTAAAAATACAATCAAATTATATAAAGAGGAAATATTAGATCCACTCAATAAGTAGAGTCTTCTACTTTATAAGTATATTTGGGTATGTTTACCCAAAGTGTTTTAATTAAAGTGTTTTTAAGAAGGTGCCTGTGAAGGTGCCTTCTTTTTGGGTACACCAGCATGAGCGTACACTATAGGAGTACAAGTCTCGAATGAACCCTAATAGTGGGGATCCAATAACAGGGGGGCATAGTGATGTACTGATAAAGATCTATATAGTTCTTGATGTCTACAAAGCCTACTAGCTCTTTGTTTATAAAAATAATATTCGCTTCCGGCATCTTTTATTATATCTGTGTCTACTTTTTGAGGTACAACTAATGATTGAATATGTAATGAAGATAAATCTGAGACTTTTAAAAAGGTAAGTTTTTTGATCTTAAGATTGTTTTATTGATAAATAATCTATACGTAAAATGCGAAGAATACTTTTATAGGATGTTCTTCGCATTTTTGTATAGATATATTGTGGATGCAAGTAAATTATCTTGCATAAAATGACAATATAGTAACTTGAGACTAATTATAAATGCCTCAGAAATAGAATAGTTAATAGGTATGCATTTGTTAATCAGCTGATTATATCTTGTTACAGTGCAATATTGGGTAGATCGTTATATAAGTATGAATGTAATGAGTGGATATATATGCATCTAATTATCAGCGTAATATATAAATATACCTTTCCTAATAGAGAGTTCCTGTCAAGTATGTATATCGTTGATGTA
>USSR01000319.1 GCA_900557355.1 uncultured Bacteroides sp. | reverse complement strand
ATGAAATTCGATCACCAAACAAAAAAAGTCGAATAAAAGTTTTTCCTTACGGGTATATTTTACTAATTCGGCAGCTTTCGGATTTCTTTTATAAGCCACATATATATCCCAGTAGAAAACACGTAATAACTGCATGATAGACTCTCGTCTGAATAAGTTGCGGGGCAAGTTGATACGAAAAATCAAAATATTGCAAAAGTGAATGAAACGTTGGCACTCTTCATCGTATAGCGGAGTACTGAAATTTTTCCGCATATAGAAAAAGAAATCAAGCGTAGGTATACATATCCCGCTTATTGTATCCATAAACAGGCTTTTGGGTACTTTTAGAAACGTCATTGAAAAGTCACTGCTAATCTCCGTGACAGAAGCCAGCTGAAAAGGGAAAATGACTACCAGATCATTGGAAACAATCCGTCGTTTATTACCAAAAACATTGAATAACGCACTTCCTCCCGTGCATATCCCATTTATCCCTTCTTCAAGATACATAGGATTTTCATCAAGAGGTAAATCGTCTATTTTAGTATAGACGTTAAACTCTTCTGTTTCCAATATATTATCGAATACTTTATCCTGCTTATATGGTTGGTTCTTTTCCATGGACTGCTATTTATCAATTATGTTGTTTGCCGTTATTTTTATCATACGGATGTCAGTCGTGCCATTTCGATTGAGCAAACTGTACCACCAAAGATATGGGAAAGATGTATAAAAAACTTTCTTTATCTTTCATCAAAATCATCAGTGCCAGGAAATATTCACCTTCATTAATATCAGGAACTGTCATATAAATCTTATCGTCCGAATATTTATGGATATCGCCACATTCTATCAACATTCTGTCATTGACGGAAGAGACAAGATATAGATTGGTACTTTCCCATGTCAACATATCCAGATTGTGACCGGTGATAACAATGGGAGCTTCCGGTGTAATGTTCCCATTACGCCTTTCATTTGAAGGATCATATATTTCTTTGATGACAGGAAACGGCGCTCCTTCAATCATTAATATTTCGGCTTTTATCGTTTTCATTTGATTGATCAGTTATTTTGTATCTTTTGTAAATGAATGAGCAAACTTATATTTCTATTCTATGGAATATCCCGGATGCAACGGAGATAATAGGAGCTTGCCTTGAGATCTCTGGCAGACTTATATTTCACTCTTGTCGCATCAGGATAAATTGTCATTGACCATGCTTGAGAAGAAGTTGTATTTTCCGTCGCTAACCAATAGGTGGTTGGTTTTATGTCAGATAAGGCAAATGCTTTACAATCGGTACCTTGGGTAGCTGTGGCCTCTAATTCCTTATAATAAATCATAATCAGGCTTCCTTCACGCAGTGTAGGTATCCGCCATGTTCCCGGAGCGTCCTGACCGTCTTTCCCCCGATACATTGCGCATCCCTTGGGAACAGCAATATTCTTCTCCGTACTATAACTATTACTGTTTGCCGTAGCAAGATAGCCATTTGCCGTAGCCCAATTCATTGTTTGCGTTCCACTGTCTTTTCCCTCGCTATCATTGCCATCGCTATATACGATATCCGGAGAGACTATAAAAAATGCAGATACAGTCTTATTGATTTTGCCTGCCTCAGACATGCTATCTATATGCCGGATAATCCTGTCTGTATAAACAGGGTTGCCCTCACTATCGGTAATAGGATTCGTATTTTGACCAGTCGAGGTGTACTCGTATAATTGAATGTTGTTATAAAAGACAGCACTTTTATCTCTGATCCTTTGTTTAGGCAAATCTTTCGAATTAATAGCCGCATACTTGTTTCCTCTTAAATCTTCATAGACTTCTATTGTCTGGGAATATCCCTTTAGCAAGATAAAAAGGGATGCGAAGATTATGACAGTTATTCTTTTCATTTTATTCTTTATATTTTCATTTTATCATTAATAAGTAACGGAAGGGAGAGGGATGTCTCTTACACACCTTGCACCACCCTCAGTCTTATAGTAAGAGTTAAGCCCGTAATACCACCTTTTGGCAGAAGTACCTCCATCTTCTGTAATTGTTTGCCCGCTGCTGGCATCTAATAGACTGCCGATATAGAGGCCAATCAGTTGATTGGATGCCGGTAAATACCATTTTAACTCCTCCCCTTCTATTCGTCCGTTTCCATCTTCATCCCGGTTCTTATCATAGCAAGCCCTTGCACTAAACGTACTAGCCGGGTGTTGATATTGATATAGCAATATATGTCCGGAAGCATCTTTCTGCGGGACAGGTATATTACCACTCCAAGTAAGGTTCTTTATATTCTCGGCCAGGTTTACCGTCGCGTTTTTTCCATAATACACGTCATCCGTCCCGTATGAATGAGCAGCTGTCACAATCCCATCGTAACCATATTCCACTTTACCCGATGATACGTCATACTGGTATACACTACGTTGCGGTCTGTCATGCACCAATCCCATTGTATAGTTTCCGTCAGTGTCTCTTTCTCCTCCAAAACACCAATCCCTCCCCCCCCCAAACCCCCCGGCATATACTGCCGGGCGCTGGTCCAGTCTGAATATATGGAAAGTTTGCAATGTTTCTCCTTCACCCTCTGGCATAGTAGTTACTTTAATGTATAAAGAACGCTTTCCTAATTTATCGGATTCACCCGGGTCAACCAGTTTGCCGTCATCATCATAAATGTATTCCTTATTATAGAGATAAAACTTCACCTGAGTGGGAAGTATGGAACTTGCCGTAACACGGGTATCCAATGGCTCTTTAACATTATTGAATGCATCCGTATAGTTGGAAGAGGAAGACAGGAGGAGCCAACTGCTTCCCTTATCGGCTCTCTGCGTACAATCTTCGTCAGTATATATTTCCACTTCCACTTTCCTTCCTTGAGTCTGTATAACTATCGGGCGGACACTATAAGCTGCATCCAGGTCATAAGTGGCACCCGTTTTGTTGTACAGGGTGCTGAATGACGCCCCAGAAGCCTTTACGTTAAGGCTGGAAAAAAATTCCACATACTGGCTGATGGTATATGCCCTGATCCGTTCATCGTTCTTCGCCGAGTTTATCTCTGCGTTTATGGCAGTACGCAAATTATAAAAATGGTTGGGTTCCACATCGAAGTTATTGGTGTTATTATTCCCAACATATATCTGGTAGATCGCGTATTCATTTGTTCCGGTAGTAGGGTATGCCCATGCCTCTATCTGCGTGCCCAGTGGCGGCGCAGCACCTGAAGGCACCTTATTGACCACTTTGTAGTAGCGCTGGCTTTCACTTAGAATAGTTGTAACCGTCCCTTGCCGATTCTGCGCTACATACCATGTTGCCGAGTAATAGCCATTGGAATCGGGCTCACCCAACTGATCCATTTCAAATGTGGCGTATGTATCCGCATCGGTATTTTTTTTAAGATTGGTGAGCCGGATAGTATTGTTCACATTCAGCAATTTCAAACCTTGTAACCGGTAATTTTCCACCTCGAACTTGTAACGTAAGGTAACGCGTGCCATCAACCTCTCGATTTCGATGCCTCCTACAAACCCGGCCGGTTTGTTGTATTCTACCAGACCACGCTTACCACCGTCGATGTCCGCCACAGTGACACCTGACACTTCTCCGGCCAGCGGTACTTCATCATCTGCGGTGATAAGCGATTGGGTATGCCCTTCTACATTAATAAGATAGTCAAAACTCCAATTCTTGAGTTCATCAAGAGTGCTCACTCCGCTCATATCATAGTTAAGTTTAGGGCCTAATACCAACAGGTACAAGGTTTGATTCTCTGATACTACGAGGGGGACGTCTATCGTCATCAAATCATTTATGGCTGTTACTGCATCACTCAGTTTATGAGGATTTCCCTTAATGGAACCGTGCTCATCGAATTGGAAAAGCCAAAGGTTGTGTAACTTGGTCGTGCCGTCAGATACCCGGGTAGTTACCTCATGTGGTTCTTGTCCTTGTTCCAAAGCCACTGTAAACGACAACCCGGAATCGTTCCTATCCCTAAAAAGCGACTTAGCGGCGGAATATCCGCTCGTTGATGCAGGCTCTACAGCGGGGGGAATACCGACTTTCAGGCTGACCATAACCACCTTACCGGTAGCGTCACCGGGACCGTACTCTACCAGTTTATCTTTTGCACAGCCCACGAACGCCAGCAACAGCAAGGTGGTGCAGGCTGCCCGGAAATATCTTTTATATTTTGTTCTTAGGTTCATATCGTATATGTTTATTATCAAATTTTCATCCAAGGAGAGGACATCAGTAGCCGTTTTGCGTAATTGACGGACTGCCGAGAGGAACTGTCACTCCGGTATCTTTCGCCAGTAGAATATTAACAGTAAGATTGATAGAACTCGGACTGCTGTTCTCTGGAATTTCTATCGAGACAGAATAACTATACGTATTCGGTTCAGTATTCACTTTAGTACTGAGACACTTTTGGACGCCTCCATAAATAACCTGCAAAAACAGTTTTCCGGCAGGTATGGAGATATCCGTCGGAGTAAGCTGGATACTCACCGTATAAGTACCTCCCGTTTGAGATATATTACCCAGACTACTTAATCCGGTAGTAGCACGTAAATCATATCCGCTTTGCGAGACGGTGAGCAGTATGCTCCTTGTCTGTCCGTCCAAACCGACTCCTTCCACCTTCACTCTGAATGAACGCGGTGAAGCACTTTCTTTACGTTTGACGTATACAGGGATATTTTCCGTATTGCTTCCGTGGGTCGTATGTACGATGGTGCCATCCGATGCGAACGAGAAATCAGTAGGCTCCGCTGTTCCCGCACCTTCTCCCGTGACAAGCGTTGCCGTCCAATAAGGCACATTGGATTTTATACCGAAATAAGCTTTTACACCTTTTTCGGTTCCCTGATAAGTAGGACTGGAGATGGCACCCGCCTCCATCTTGCTTTCCGGTATTTCATTGCGCACGCAGCGAATCATATAGGCACTTTGCCTGTCCTTGCCACTTTGGAAACTTGCACCCGATGAATTACCGGAGAATTCGAATACCGAAGCGTCGTCGTTCCAATACCATCCATTGGAACGGTCCCCCTGAGATACACCGCCCGCGTCTCTATACCGGTTATGCGGGGAAAGCAGCCAATGGAAAGAAGGATAACCGTATGAATTATTCTCGTTATCCGATGCCGCTATCAGGGCTTGGTTTTCATTCGGAGTAGCCATGTGCCACTGCCCGTTATCCACAATGTTTTGAGCCTTGATCTGGGTTTCGGAAAGTCCGGCCAACTTGCAGGGATCTCCCACCCCGGCTTTAACTTGGTCTACGGTGTTATTTGCAGGAATTCCGTCTGTGTTTAGGTAGGGAATATCTGTCCACCCGCTGATGCTTAAGGGATCGTATGAACCGGGATACCAGAGTACATCGTTCAATGCACTGGCATTGGTAGGAGCTATAAAACCCTCACCCGCACTTGTGCCGCTGTGCACGGCTATCAGGCTGCCATATTTGAACAATACATCCTTATATCCCGTCTCCGAATGATATGCTTTCAGTATACCTGAATAAACGCTGACATCATTCCAGATATTCACATTTCTGGATGTATCGGCAACCGCGTCATAATCTGCTGCCTTGTCACTCACTATGACCAGTCCGTCGATAGGTTTCCAGTTGATGGTGATATCATGTTCCTCCATTGCCACTATTTCCGCATATAACCCCATTGCACCCATACCGGTAATGGTGGCGTATATCTGATAATGGTTGTTTCGTGTCAGATTATAGTTTTTGGGAGGCTCTTGACCGATATTCAAGAGGTAAACGCAGTTCAGCACCTGAGAACTTCCGTTTTTAAGTACGCACTGCGCGTCAATCTTAAGGTAGGTTGCCTGAGAAGCATTTTCAGGTTGGGATAGCAAGTGTTCAGGAATATATGTGGCAGGAATTGTTATAAAATCCACTGTGTCAGGAATAGTATAGTTATTATCTTTTATAATATAATCGCCATTTTTGTCAAGCTCGCCTGTTCCTGATATCGTAAGGTCATCCGACCAAATATCTTCCGTATATGCCCGCCCTTCTTCTATAGGAGTGGCGGCCGGCATACGACATACTTTAACAGTGAGCTTGGTTACTTTGAAATCCTCATTCGGATTAGTTATATTTTTAATAGCTGTAAAGCTGATGCGGGATACCATGCGGGTTACGCTAACAGGCAATTCCGTCATTTTAATATTATTAATTGTTACTGTGGCGTTTTTTCCGTCACTGCGGGATTCCACATAGGCACGTGCCACATTTCCATACATGGGCGGAGGAGCAACGATACCTACGGCAGAGAATGTCACTTTTTCTATTTCATTTTCCAGTGTAATAGCAGCGAGCTTTTCGGCAAGCTCCGATGTTTCATTGCAGATGATATAAATGTTGTTATATCCCCGTGCCGCTCTTATAGAAGCGGTGTATGTGCTATCGACATTTATGGAAGCATCAGAAACGTCGTTGTATACCAGCTCGTTCTTGTCATTAAACACAATTGCACGTACGGAATTTATGACTTCATCTTTGTCGGTGGTAGCATTGCGCGTTCCCATTTTAATACTCATCGGTATCTTTTCTCCTTCGTAAATACGTGCGCCTGTTACTTCGTTCTCTTTTGTACAAGAGTAAGTAAACAGGGCAAACATTGTCAAAAGCAGGATATTTGCCGAAAATTTTATGTTGATAGTTATATTCATCCTTAATCGTGCCATAATTCCGTTTCAAAAAACGATTTACATATCTGTTGGTTGGAACCAGTAGGTCCAATTATTGATGGTTATACTTAATGCAATGTAGCCATTCTCTTCCTTATCTCCGATTCGAATGTTGATATCCCATTCGTATCTGCGGTCGAGGTATTCTTGATCGCCCATCATTTTCGGTTTGCTCATCAACAGGTAGTCAATAAGGTTTATAGTTGTTTTTCCTCCGATGTCTATTGTTTTTCCTGACGCTTTTTCGGTGATAGAAAAAGTCGTATCAGCATCCTTAATAAATCTAAGAGTATGGAGGCGGGTTTGTAGGGCGGTCTTACTGTCTTCCTCTTCAACTGAACAAGGATGGTAAATTATATTCTTGCTGCTCTCACCTACATTATTTTTATAGTCATAAAAATTGTTTGCAGTTATTAGTTGTATGTCATATTTTGAAGCATCCACCGGATTATTTCCTCGCGTAATGCCTATCGTTATATCATTAGTATTGCGCACCAAGCTGACATTTTCTGTATTACTGATATTTTCCGAAGAAAACATTAATAGAGGACCGCTATGCCATAATGCATCAAGATGGTTGTTACTTATGTTGTTTTCCGGCTCATATTTCAGCGTTAATTTATTTATTGGATCACCTGTATCCATTGTCGGAAGCTGATAGAATTTATCCGTTTTTCCAGCCCATACAACAGCTGTACAGCCTTTCAAACGATAGGGTATCAGCATACGATAGTCCGGACTTTTTAGCGAATGGCCATTATCAGTAAGTGTCTGTATATATTTTCCTTGCGTATCGAACACGAAAACCTTTACTTCTTCCACCTGTTCGGCGAACCAATCTTCATTTGCCATATTATAGTCATATCGGAATTTTAGAAAGAGGTCACATTGATCAAGGTCGTCATGAAGGACATCGCAACCGGTAATCCCTGCCACTATAAAAGCGGCAAGGATTATTTTGTATTTCTTTATGTGTCTTTTAATTCCCATTTATCAATGCAAATCAACACCTTGTGTCCAATAAGTCCATGGATTGATAGAC
>USSR01000318.1 GCA_900557355.1 uncultured Bacteroides sp. | reverse complement strand
TAGTTTGTTGACTTGTTACGTAAAACTCTATATAAAGTCATTGGTGATGGTACCAAGTTATTGTATAATGTAATGGTGGATAAGAGTTCACGTACTACCGTTAATCTCGAATCTACCCCCCGCACCATTATTCCACAGAAAAAGGTAATCGGCAAAGAGATACCGCAAGCGCCTATTGCAGATTTAGATCCACATCTGAATCCTGAATACAACTTCGAAACATTTATTGAAGGCTATAGCAACAAACTTTCACGCAGCGTAGCAGAAGCTGTCGCTCAGAATCCGGCAAAAACAATTTTCAATCCGCTGTTTTTCTATGGAGCGTCAGGTGTAGGCAAGACACATCTCGCAAATGCTATCGGCACAAAAATTAAAGAACTCTATCCGGACAAAAGAGTATTATATGTATCGGCACATTTGTTCCAGGTACAATATACTGACTCTGTACGTAATAATACAACAAATGACTTCATCAACTTCTACCAATCAATTGATATATTGATTATTGATGATATTCAAGAATTTGCCGGTGTTACCAAAACGCAGAATACATTCTTCCACATCTTTAATCACTTACACCAAAACGGCAAACAGCTTATCTTGACTTCGGACCGTGCTCCCGTATTGCTGCAAGGTATGGAAGAACGACTCATCACCCGTTTCAAATGGGGCATGGTAGCTGAACTGGAAAGACCGACTGTAGAATTGCGCAAGAACATCCTTCGTAATAAGATACACCGTGACGGATTACAATTCCCTCCGGAAGTAATCGATTATATCGCAGAAAATGTAGGCGACAGTGTGCGTGACTTGGAAGGCATCGTTATTTCCATCATGGCACATTCTACTATATATAACAAGGAAATTGATCTGGAACTGGCACAACGCATTGTGCGGAAGGTAGTGAAAAGTGAAAGTAAAGCGGTTACTGTTGATGACATCATCAATGTGGTATGCAAGCATTTCTCACTGGATACCGCTACAATCCATACCAAGTCACGGAAACGTGAAGTAGTGCAGGCACGCCAGATAGCTATGTTCCTCGCCAAATCTTACACAGATTTCTCAACGGCTAAGATAGGAACACTGATAGGCAACAAAGATCACGCAACCGTATTGCACGCCTGCAAAACCATTAAAGAATTACGGGAAGTAGACAAGGCTTTCCGCGCAGAAATAGATGATATCCAAGCATCATTAAAAAAGCAGGGTTAAAATCCCTGCTTTTTTATTACTTTCCAAAGATTCTCCGACATTACTTCGTTATCTTCTTTCTTATAACGTACATCAGTAAAGACTTGCGCCAAAGTTTCTTTGTTGTTTTCAAGAATAAACTGCTTATTTTCAGGCAAAGATTCCTTATAAGCATACAGGCGATCTATATCTCCAGGAGTATAATCATGATACGTCTCCTCATGTACAATAGCTTCCAACGGCAACCGATCTACCTGCGCAGGTTCCTCAGCAGGCCAACCCACTGTCACTGTTGTAATAGGAAACACCAATTCAGGCAGCTCCAGGGCCTCAATTATCATTTGCGGATTGTAAGTCGTCGTACCCAGATAGCATATACCTAATCCTTTTTCTTCCGCAGCTACACAAAAAGTCTGAGCTGCCAACAAGGCATCTACAGAACCGGTTACGAACCACTCTAAATTATTATACCCGGGAGTTGCTTTTCGTTGTTCGCACCATTTAGTAAAACGACGCAGGTCTATACAAAATGTTAAAACTACAGGCGCAGTTTTCACCATCGGCTGATTAAAATGAGCCGGTGCCAGCTTAGCTTTCCTTTCTGCATCACGCGTTACAATTACACTATACACCTGCATATTCCCGACTGTAGAGGCTCGGAACGCAGAATCAAGCAAATCATTTAACAAATCAGAAGAAATATCTTTCTGCTGATATTTGCGGATTGTTCTTCTCTGTTTTAGGATTTCCATTCTTCTATTTTTTTGCAAATATAAGAAAAGAATGGCAGATTGTTACCAAAGAACAAATTTAAAGTTTATCCATGTTTTCTAAAAGGAATTAGCCCATCCAGTCAAGTTTGAAAAACAATTTTCTTTTTGGAAAACTTTTTGTTCACCACACAATGCTAATATTTTATAAATCAGCAGACTATCATTCTAAAATAAAAATCTCACAGCCTGTTCATAATTTATTCTATTTTTATTTTGCTATAATAAAAAACATTCTTAGCTTTGCAATCACATTTGTTAATGATAGGTATCACTTCTACACTCTTACTTATTAAAAAAATAAATCTAAGGAAAAAAGCATCGTGGAAAAACAAACTTATTCTTACGAGGAAGCCTATGAAGAATCTTTACGATATTTTCAAGGCGACGAGTTAGCTGCACGTGTTTGGGTAAACAAGTACGCAGTAAAAGATTCTTTCGGAAATATTTACGAAAAATCTCCGAAAGACATGCATTGGAGAATAGCCAATGAAGTAGCCCGTATCGAGGCGAAATACTCTAATCCATTAAGTGCAGAGGAACTGTTCGACCTGCTCGACCACTTCAGGTACATCGTTCCGCAAGGAAGCCCGATGACCGGAATCGGTAACAATTATCAAGTAGCTTCTTTATCTAACTGCTTCGTGATCGGAGTAGATGGAGAGGCGGATTCTTATGGTGCCATCTTCAAAATAGACGAAGAACAAGTACAGCTTATGAAACGCCGTGGTGGTGTAGGACACGATTTGTCGCACATCCGCCCGAAAGGTTCTCCGGTGAAAAATTCTGCTTTAACCTCTACCGGCCTGGTGCCATTCATGGAGCGTTACTCCAATTCTACGCGTGAAGTTGCTCAGGACGGACGACGTGGCGCACTGATGCTGAGTGTATCTATCAAACATCCCGATTCAGAAGCATTCATCGATGCTAAAATGACGGAAGGTAAAGTTACAGGTGCCAATGTATCTGTGAAACTGGACGATGCATTTATGACCGCTGCTATCACAGGTACTCCATATATTCAACAATATCCAGTCAATGCCGCTGAACCAACAGTGCAAAAGGAAATCAATGCAACCAATTTGTGGAAGAAGATCGTTCACAATGCATGGAAATCGGCAGAACCGGGTGTATTGTTCTGGGATACCATATTAAAAGAATCCGTACCCGATTGCTATGCAGACTTGGGATACCGCACAGTTTCCACCAATCCATGCGGTGAAATCCCTTTGTGCCCGTATGATTCCTGCCGTTTGCTGGCTATCAATCTTTATTCCTATGTGGTAAATCCTTTCAAACCGGATGCATACTTTGACTTTGAATTGTTCCAGAAACATGTAGCGTTGGCTCAACGCATTATGGACGACATCATTGATCTGGAATTGGAGAAGATAGAACGCATCATAGAAAAGATTGACGCTGACCCCGAAAGCGAAGATGTGAGACATACGGAACGTGTATTGTGGGACAAGATTTATAAGAAGAGCGGACAAGGACGCCGCACCGGTGTAGGTATCACTGCCGAAGGTGATATGCTTGCTGCACTGGGATTGCGTTACGGTACGGAAGAAGCTACCGAATTCTCAGAAAAAGTACATAAGACGGTTGCCCTGAGTGCTTACCGTTCATCAGTAGAAATGGCAAAAGAACGTGGTGCATTCGAAATTTACGATACCGAACGTGAAAAGAATAATCCGTTCATCAATCGTTTGCGCGAAGCAGATCCCCAGTTGTATGAGGATATGAAAAAATACGGTCGCCGCAATATTGCCTGCCTTACCATTGCACCGACGGGAACCACCAGTCTGATGACTCAAACTACCTCAGGTATCGAGCCTGTATTCTTGCCCGTATACAAGCGTCGCCGTAAAGTAAATCCGAACGACACCAACGTACACGTAGACTTCGTGGATGAAACAGGAGATGCTTTTGAAGAATATATCGTCTTCCATCCCAAATTTGTTACATGGATGGAAGCACAAGGGCACAATCCTTCTAAACGTTACACACAAGAAGAGATTGATGTATTGGTTGAGCAATCACCTTATTATAAAGCAACCTCAAACGATGTAGACTGGCTGATGAAAGTCAAGATGCAGGGACGTATCCAGAAATGGGTAGACCACTCCATCAGTGTGACCATCAATCTGCCGAACGATGTGGATGAAGACCTGGTAAACCGCCTGTATGTAGAGGCATGGAAATCCGGTTGTAAAGGTTGTACGGTTTATCGTGACGGCTCACGTTCGGGCGTACTCATTTCTGCCAAGAGCGATAAGAAAGAAGAAATGCCTCCTTGCAAACCGCCTACGGTAGTAGAAACCCGCCCGTCAGTTCTGGATGCCGACATCGTACGTTTCCAGAATAATAAAGAAAAGTGGGTGGCATTCGTCGGTTTGCTGGACGGACATCCTTACGAAATCTTCACCGGTCTTCAGGACGATGACGAAGGTATCATTCTGCCGAAGAACGTTACTTCCGGACACATTATTAAGAAGGTGGACAAGGACGGCAGCAAGCGTTACGACTTCCAGTTCCAGAACAAACGCGGATATAAAGTCACCATCGAAGGTCTGTCCGAAAAGTTCAACAAGGAATACTGGAACTACGCCAAACTGATCTCCGGAGTATTGCGTTATCGTATGCCTATCGAACAGGTTATCAAGCTGGTCGGCTCTTTGCAACTGGACAGCGAAAGCATCAACACCTGGAAGAACGGTGTGGAGCGCGCATTGAAGAAATACATAACGGACGGCACAGAAGCCAAAGGCAAGAAATGTCCGAACTGCGGCAACGAAACACTTGTATATCAGGAAGGTTGCCTCATTTGTACCACTTGCGGAGCTTCACGTTGCGGATAAAAACAGACCTGTGAAATGCAAGCACAAACGTTTGCATAGGAATTTAAAAAACTTAGATAGCGGTAGCTGCTTGATTATGCGGAATAATGTCTATACTTGCATAGTCAATGCAGCTATTACTAAATCTAATATTATATGATACTATCTTTTCATATCGAGTACCGCACAAGTTGGGGTGAAGAGGTCAGAGTCTTAGGATCTATTCCTGAACTGGGTAACAATCAACCCGGTAAAGCCGTACCCTTACAAACAGTGGATGGCATTCACTGGACTTTAGATGCGGACATTCAAGCGCCTGAAAACGGCATCGTACAATACAGTTATCACATTTATCGCGACGGCAAAGATACACGTACGGAGTGGAACAGCCTTCCCCGCACGCTCTATGTATCGGCTGACAAGAAGAAGGTCTACCGCCTGCAAGACTGCTGGAAGAATCTGCCCGAACAGCAATACTTCTACACATCTGCTTTCACGGAGTCCCTGCTTGCACATCCCGAACGTAGTGCCGCCCCCAAAAGCCACAAGAAAGGATTAGTGATCAAAGCGTATGCTCCGTGCATCGACAATGACCACTGCCTGGGCATTTGCGGCAACCAGAAAGTTCTGGGAGATTGGGACGCGGATAAAGCCGTTCTGATGAGCGACTCCAACTTCCCTGAATGGCAAGTCGAAGTAGACGCCTCGAAAATCAGTTTCCCGCTGGAGTACAAATTCATCCTTTATAATAAGAAAGAGCATCGTGCCGTGGCATGGGAGAACAACCCCAACCGCTACATGGCCGATCCGCAGATAGGCGCTAACGAAACACTGGTAATTGGTGACCGTTACGTTTACTTCGCCCTGCCCGACTGGAAAGGTGCCGGAGTAGCCGTGCCCATCTTCTCGCTGCGCTCCGAAAAGAGCTTCGGCGTAGGCGACTTCGGCGATCTCAGGCAGATGATAGACTGGGCAGTACTTACCCATCAGAAAGCCGTACAAATATTGCCTATCAACGATACTACCATGACGCATACATGGACGGATTCTTATCCATACAGCAGTATTTCCATTTATGCTTTCCATCCCATGTATGCGGATCTGAAACAGATGGGAACGCTGAAAGACAAAGAGAAAATGGCCGAATTCAAAAAGCGTCAAAAAGAGCTGAACGCCCTGTCCACTGTAGATTATGAAGCAGTAAACCAGACAAAATGGGAATACTTCCGCCTGATATACAAACAGGAAGGCGAGAAAGTATTGGCATCCAAAGCTTTCCGCCAATTCTTTGAAAGCAACAAAGAATGGTTACAACCATACGCCGTGTTCAGCTATCTACGCGATGCCTACAAGACGCCCAACTTCCGCGAATGGCCGAAATTCTCCGAATATAAGGCCGAAGAAATTGAGAAGCTGTGTCAACCTAAGTCCGCCGACTATCCACACATTGCCATCTACTTCTTCATCCAGTTCCACTTGCACCTGCAACTGTTGGCAGCGACGGAACATGCACGCGCCAACGGTGTAGTGTTGAAAGGTGATATTCCCATCGGTATCAGCCGCAACAGTGTAGAAGCATGGACAGAGCCTTATTATTTCAACCTGAACGGCCAAGCGGGTGCACCACCCGATGATTTCTCCGTAAACGGTCAGAATTGGGGCCTTCCCACCTACAACTGGGACGTAATGGAGCAGGACGGTTATTCTTGGTGGATGAAACGTTTCCGCAAAATGTCAGAATACTTCGATGCCTACCGTATCGACCACATCCTCGGCTTCTTCCGCATCTGGGAAATCCCGATGCATGCCGTACACGGACTGCTGGGTCAGTTTGTCCCCGCCCTGCCAATGACGCGCAAAGAAATAGAAGGTTACGGAATAGCATTCCGCGAAGATTTCTTTACGAAACCCTATATCCATGAATACTTCCTCGGACAAATGTTCGGCCCGCATACTGATTACGTAAAGCAGACCTTCATAGAGCCTACGGAAACGTGGGAAATATACCGTATGCGCCCTGAGTTCGACACCCAACGCAAAGTAGAGGCATACTTTGCCGGAAAGACGGACGAAGACAGCATCTGGATACGCGACGGACTATACGCATTAATCAGTGACGTATTGTTTGTGCCCGACCGTGAAGCCCCGCACAAATTCCATCCACGCATCGGTGTACAACACGATTACATCTACCGTGCCCTGAATGATTGGGAAAAGGCGGCGTTCAATCGTTTGTACGATCAGTATTACTATCACCGCCACAACGAGTTCTGGCGCGAACAAGCCATGAAGAAGTTGCCGCAACTGACGCAATCCACCCGTATGCTGGTATGCGGTGAAGACCTCGGCATGATTCCCGACTGTGTAGCTTGGGTAATGAACGATCTGCGCATCCTAAGTCTGGAGATACAACGCATGCCGAAAGATCCTTCACAGGAATTCGGACATCCGGACTGGTATCCGTACCGCTCGGTTTGCACCATCTCTACACATGATATGTCTACGCTACGCGGCTGGTGGGAAGAAGATTTCCTACAAACGCAACGGTACTACAACGCCATGCTGGGGCATTACGGTGCCGCACCTGCCGTTGCCACTCCGGAACTTTGCGAACAAGTGGTACGCAACCATCTTTACAGCAACTCTATCCTGTGCATCCTCTCCTTGCAGGACTGGATGGCTATGGACGGAAAATGGCGCAACCCCAATGTACAGGAAGAGCGCATCAACGTACCCGCCAACCCCAGACATTACTGGCGCTACCGTATGCACCTGACACTGGAACAACTGATGAAAGCGGATAGCCTGAACGAGAAGATCAAAGGACTGATAGAACAGACCGGACGAAAAGGATAATATTCAGGTAACACATTAGTGCTTTAATTATCAGCGCATTACATTTACATTTCATTTACGCCATGATGTAAAAGCATTTACCGCTGGATGTAACGACCTTTAC
>USSR01000317.1 GCA_900557355.1 uncultured Bacteroides sp. | reverse complement strand
CAAAGTAAGCATTTTTTTTTGGATAATTCAAACTTAATTTTTTAATAATTTCAAGAGCCTTGTCATATCGGCGCTGTTTGATATAAATTTTCGCCAAAGTTTCAGTAAAACAACTGTCATCCAACTCACCCGAAGCTGATTTATGAGTCGTCTCTTCATCAGTATCCGTATCTTCAGAATCATCTTCCTGCTCTGTTTCTACCTCTATGGGCTGAGGAATCTCTTCGGCTATGACCGGTGTTTCTTCTTCAACTTCGTCCTCTTCCTCCTCAATCAATGGAAGTAGAAGCGGATTTTCCTCTTTCAGCAACTTCAAGCTGATGCCTTCCTCAGTTTCACTCTGCCGGATAAATCCGTCTATCAAATCCTGTCCACGCAACTTGGGTACTTCCACCGGGATAGTCGATGATGTATCTGCCTCGTCCGTATCTTCATCATCCTGCATCAGATAAGCGGTATAATCCATTGTGTAATCCAACTCTGTCGTCTGAGAATGTTCTTCCGGCACAGTAGCAAGAAAAGCGTCTATTAATGAAAGGGTACGGTCGATACTCGGTTCTTCCTCCAACTCCTTCCCTACAACAGACTCTGAAGTACGAGGATGAAGGGTATATCGGTCACCTTCAATCAGATAAAACAATACACGGCGGTCCGATACATACAGTACGGCCTTACGCAATTCTGCACCGAAGTTAATATCGTGCAGCACATAGAGGTTCTTGAGATAGAGCAAACGCAGGGACTGAAAGTAAGGATAGCGGGTTACCAACGTACGAAGTTCGTATAAGGTATCCCGGTTCAACGCCTCGGGATGCTGTATCCATTGTTGCAAATGTACAGGCGTCATTCCTACTCCTACCAGTTAGCTACGGTTGCGTTAAATATTTGCTCCGTTATGTCTTTCACCATCAGTTTAATTAACTCATCCTGTACTTCACTTAACAACTTAGAAGAGTCATAGGTCTGGAAAGCAGAGAACTGCTGATCTGTGAAGTCGTCTTTATGGTCCGTATTATTCACAAAAGTAACTTTCACAGTCAAAGTAACTTTTACTTTTGAAGAATATCCACTGGCATCCACCGCTTCGTTATATTGGTTATAACCTGTAATCTCACCATCTATTTCAAGATCAGCATTACCATTAACAAGTGATAGGCGAGTCTGACGCATAAACAAGTCTTTCAAACTTTGATTGAATTCAGGAGCCAATGGCCCATGCACATACTCCGCACGATTCTGAAAATCTGCTATCGAAATAGTCTTTACCTTGGAGTAGTCAATCGAACTAATCGGTGCCAGTCCTACTTTTATACTGCACGAATTTACTATCAGTAATACGCTCAACAACAATGTTGTCGAAGCTATTTTTTTAATCCAATCCATATTCTTTAATCTTTCTGTATAAGGTACGCTCGGAGATATTCAGATCCTTTGCCGCACTCTTGCGTTTACCATGATGCTTTTCCAGGGGCTTTCGTATCATTTCTTTCTCCACCTCATCCAGAGAGAGAGATTCTTCTACATATTCTTCCGTGTCCTGTATGTCATCATCAATATCATGAGATGGCTTTATGGAAGGATGAATGATGGTAGGCACACTCTGAGAAACCGGAGTTACCACAGCAGGCGGTTGGGTGAAATAAGTAGCAGGCACAGCCGGAGCAGCAGCTTTCCCACGTTCAGTCATGATCTCATGCACCAGCTTTTTCAATTCCGTCACATCCTGGCGCATATCGAAAAGAACCTGATACAGGATTTCTCGCTCACTTTCAAAACTCTTGGATTCCTTCACACCAAACAAAGCGGGAAGGCGTTGCATACTATTCTGCGCCGGCAGGTATCCACTCAAAATGGCAGCATTGATTTCACGGTTAGTTTCAATGATGGAAATCTGTTCCGTAATATTCTTCAACTGCCGTACATTACCGGGCCATGAATAAGAAACCAATAATTGCTTAGCATCTTCCGTCAACTGGATGGCAGGCATACGATACTTTTCAGCAAAATCTGAGGCAAACTTACGGAATAACAGGAATGCATCCTCTCCACGCTCACGCAGAGGGGGTACCTGAATAGGTACAGTATTCAAACGGTAATACAAATCTTCACGGAAACGTCCTTCGGAAATGGCCTGTGTCAAATTAACATTAGTAGCTGCCACAATGCGCACATTGGTTTTCTGCACCTTAGACGAACCGACTTTTAGAAACTCGCCACTCTCAAGTACCCGGAGCAGTCGAGCCTGCGTAGGCAAAGGCAATTCTCCCACTTCATCCAGGAAGATTGTTCCACCATCCGCCTCCCCAAAGTATCCTTTCCGCTCACCGATGGCACCAGTAAAGGCTCCTTTCTCGTGACCGAATAATTCCGAGTCAATGGTTCCCTCGGGAATGGCACCACAGTTCACTGCAATGTACTGACCGTGCTTACGCCTACTGTATTGGTGAATGATCTGTGGAAAGCTCTCCTTACCCACACCACTTTCTCCGGTTATCAGTACAGACAGATCGGTAGGCGCTACCTGAATGGCAACGTCTATCGCACGCATCAATGCTTCATTGTTCCCAATGATACCGAATCGTAATTTTACTTGTTGTATTTCCGCTTTTGTCATTCTATAAATCTTCTTCCACACTATCGAGTTTCAGCTTATCGCTGTCATCACGCTTTTCGTAATATTGTTTTCGCAAGGGGTTGGCATGTGCTTCCTTATCGCGCAGGCGATTACGGAATACATCGATAGCCACATAAATAGCCTGACGGAAAGAGTCCTCACTGGCCAATCCTTTTCCAGCAATATCATAAGCAGTGCCATGAGCCGGTGAAGTACGTATCACGGGCAATCCGGCAGTATAGTTCACACCTTCATCCATTGCCAGTGCCTTGAACGGAGCCAATCCCTGATCGTGGTACATGGCAAGCACTCCATCGAAATGAGTGAAATTACCTGAACCCATAAAACCGTCAGCCGGATATGGGCCATAGCACAATATGCCTCTTGCAGCCATTTCTTTCAATGCCGGAATAATAATCTCTTCCTCTTCTTTTCCCAACAATCCTTCGTCACCCGCATGCGGGTTCAGAGAAAGCACAGCAATACGCGGTGCACCGATAGCAAAATCTTGCTTTAATGAATGATTGAAGATAGCTAATTTCTCCTGTATCAGTTCTTTCGTTATAGTCGATGCAATCTGGCTGACAGGAATATGCCCTGTAACCAAAGCCACCCGAAAATCATCTTTCATCAGAATCATCAGTGACTTGGCACCATCGCCCAGACGTTCTTCTATATATTCCGTATGACCGGGAAATGCAAAAGTCTCCGACTGAATGGTATGCTTATTGATAGGAGCAGTAACAATCACATCGACCAGTCCCTCCTTGTATTCTTCAATAGCTCTTTCCAGTGCTCCAAGTGCTGCTTTACCGGCTTCGGGATCTGCTTTCGAAAATTCCACTTTCACTTCATCATCCGTACAGTTCACTACGCTCAAACGATTATGAACTGCTTCTGCAGCAGAGTTCACGATACTGAAGTTTGTCGGCAAATCGAGTGACTTACGATGATAAGCAGCCACTTTAGGCGAACCATAAATAATAGGTGTACACAGTTCCAACATAACAGGATCAGAGAATGTCTTCAAAATAACCTCATAACCCACGCCATTTATATCTCCTTGTGTAATGCCGACTCTTATTTTATTATCTTCCATTTTTAAATATATATCATTTTTTAATGAGGATGCGTCAGAAGTCCCAGTGATAACTTTTCATCCGCAGATTACGCGGATTACACAGATTCGTTAAAATCCCAATCTGCGTTATCTGTGTAATCTGCGGATGAAAAATATTTCTTCAATAATGATTCTCCTTATACATTCTCAATATTATTTTTCTTGATCAGCAGTTGGGGCTTGCTCTTTCTTCACCCCCAATGGTATCTCTGCATCTGTTTGCTTGTCACCCGGAACTCTCAATGTATAAAGAGATGCTTCCATTTGACGCATCAGATTGCGTTTCAGTTTATCAGGTGAATAGATGAAGGCTTCTACAACAATGATACGTTGATTCACCGGATCCAGACGCATGTGCGATACATACGGACCACCCATAAAATCACCTTTCATACGCCACAAGCCACGAGCCTCCAGTGCATATTCTCCTTGAATATTGAGAGGGCGTACATCAGTCATCAAGGTATCAGTAGCCATATACATACCTTCCTTAGCTCCCGGAATGTTAGCTTTCATAACAGAGTCACGCATCTGCACAAAATATTCCTTAGTAAAAGTATTCTTGTCTCTATAAGGGAAAGAGTAAATGACAAAGTTCTGATCAGCGGTAGCTGCATTCGTACCTGCCCAGAAGAAATTCTCTCCTTGCTTAGTAGAAGAAAGCTCTGCCGGTACCCATACATCACAATCAAACATACTCTTAACCTTCGTAGACACATAATCATTATGTTTCCTTTCCAGCTGTGCAATCTGACGATTCATCTCCGCACGGGTAAAGAAATCAATAATAGTCTGTTTGTTTTCCGTCACAAACGTCTGGAATGAAGCTTCATCAGGAGCCTGTATCGTCAGGATAGTCTGCGGAGATGCATATACATCCTTCGCATATTTAAATTTAGGCTGAGTATAAATATCCTGCACATCAGCAATGATAATATTGCGAATCAACTTTAATGTAGCATCATAATTTGCCGGAGAAGTGTACATCATGCGGAATGAACGCTCAGACTGGGGAAGCCCCGGCACATCCGTATCAAGTACATCATAAAGCGCCCTACCGGCAGGACGTTCCCACATAGCTGGATCTACTACTACCAGGATTTCATACGCACGACCACTTGAAGTCGCACCAAACACGCCCTTCTTACCGCCACTACATGCGGAAAAGGCTATTGCTACAAGAGCTAAACTTAGATAAAACAGGTGCTTTCTCATATACTTACCAGTTAATGTTTCTACAAAACTACGAAGAATACGTATATCATCCGAGCCAAAGTTAATAATTTATATTAATTCTTGTTTATTCTCTTCCTGCTTGGCAGTAGAAAGCATACCACAGGCAGCGAATATATCTTCACCCCTGGAAGCACGTATCGTAGTAAACAAACCGTGGGAAGTTAGGTAATCACGGAGTTTAGTCATCGTTTCCATATCCGCCCCCTCCAGATCTACCCCGGGAATAGCATGAAAACGAATAAGATTGATACGGCAATCCAGCCCGCGCAAGAGTTTCAATAATTCTTTAGCATAGAGCAACGAATCATTCACGCCCTTAAAAACAATATATTCAAAGGATAGTCTACGCTGTTTACTAAAATCATAGTTTTTTAACAAGTCTACCATTTCTGTAATGGAGAAAGCCTTCTCAGCAGGCATCAATTCCCGGCGCTGCAAAACAACCGGAGAATGTAGGCTGACGGCCAGATGGCATTCAGATTCCTCAATAAAGCGTTGAAAACCTTTGCGCAGACCAACTGTAGAAAGAGTAATCCGTTTAGGACTCCATCCATACCCATAGGAAGCAGTCATAATTTCCAAAGCTTTCAGTACCTCATCCAGATTATCCAGAGGTTCTCCCATACCCATCATTACCACATTGGTCAGCTTGTCCCTTTCAGGGAGAGAATTGATCTGATTGATAATTTGGTTGGCAGTCAGGTTAGCGGTAAAGCCCTGCTTACCCGTCATACAGAATTTACAATTCATCTTGCATCCCACCTGAGACGAAACACAAAGTGTGGCACGGTCTTCATCCGGAATGTAAACTGCTTCAACAAAATGTTTATCCCCTGCCCGATACAAATATTTCACCGTACCATCCACCGAGTGCATAGCTTCCACAGGTGCATCTGCTCCCACTTCATAGATATCTTTCAGGAGGTCCCGGTGTTTTAGCGACAAGTTGGTCATGTCATCTATGGAATTCACTTTCTTGTCATACAGCCATGAAGCTATCTGCTTAGCGGCAAATCCGGGCATTCCCAGTCTCTTCACCGCCTCTTGCAATTCAGTGAGTGTTAGTCCTAAAAGAGTTTGTTTCGGCATAATTATCTATCAATCTATCCAATTTATCTTTGCAAAGGTAGGAATAAAGTTGCATAAAGGCAATTACAGACACAGAAAATGAGATACACCCCTAAAGAAAAAGCCGTCTGATATTACACCAGACGGCTTTTCTTATATTATTATTCTGTAAATTCTTAGAAGAACAAATAACGACTGTCTTTCACATCAGCCTTCAGATACAAGTCGTTGAGGAACTGGCTTGCCATACGGGCATGCATATTCTGCAACGTAGCTTCTTCCGTTTCCTGGTTGAAAGTCTCATTCAGCTTTTCTTTAGCATACGGCTGAAGAACGAATACACCGCCATTACCCTTAATCGGAGCACTCAGTTTATTCAGTTCAGCAATAGATGCATAGGCACCTACCAACGGTTCGCTGGCACGTAATGCCGGAACATAAGCAGGAGCTGCAAAAGTTACGTGCTTCACAGAGTCGCTTACTGCTTCAGCCATAGATTTGTATTGGTCGAATGAAGTTGCACCAGCAGCTTTCATATCAGCCATAATCTTCTCAGCTTTCTTGTCACGGATCAATTCCAGTCTCAGTTGGTCTTTTACCAAAGCCAATGGACGATAACCTTCCGGAATAATGGCAGACACACCTACAACCAACATACGATCACTTTCACCACATTCATACAAACCGGATACTTCACCAGGTTTTGCAGAGAAAGCCCATCTCAAAGCTTCCTTAGTACCTCTGATACTACCGATACCATGTTCAGAGCTATACAGGTCATTTCTATCCAACAGTTTATATCCTGCATCTTCAGCGTTAGCTACCATCTTTTCCAAAGTCGGATTAGCAGCGATAAACTGACTGAAATCATTGTATGCTTTGCTATAAGTTTCCTTGCTGAATTCTACCGGACGTTTGATAACAGCTACTTTATATTTATCTTTAACAGCCTTCTTGTCCATTACCTGTAAGATAATGTTTGCCTGTGCCAAAGAAAGGTTAGCCATTTCATTCTTACCAAGAGTAGTAATTGTATTCACATATTTCAGATTGTCACCATCCAACTGCGCACCTTCATAGTTAGCAGAAGAAATCCAAGTAGACTCACCTGTCTGACCATACTTCTTAGCAATCTCTGCAAAGTCAGCACCACCCTTGATAGCAGTATAGATACTGTCAGCCAAAGCTTTGGTCTTAGCAGCATCTTCAGCCACTACCTGTATCTGGCGATACTGAATAGAGTCCGGCATAGAGGCTGTAGCCAACTTCTTGAATGAATTGATTGTATTATCTGTTGCATTGTAGTAAGGACCATATACGCCACCTACGGAAACAGAGTCCAGACGAGCAACAACATCAGTAGGCAATGCCTTAGAAGTATAATACAAATCAATATAAGGAACTTCTGAACCTGCCGCACGAACCAGAGTAGAATAATCACCCGGAGTACCTGCAAGCTGTTCTGTATATTCCACAACTTCCTCTTGGATAGCATTTCTATCTTCAGGACTTGCAGTTACCTGTACATCAATGAACTTGATGTTACGAGTTTCTACATATTGTCTGAATTGTTCTTTCTTCTTGTCGTAAGCAGCTTTCAGGTCTGCATCTGTGATGGCTACAGTTGAATCTTCAATAGAAGAATAAGGAATAGCAGCCAGCAACAAATCAGATTGGTCTACTCTTGCATCAAAAGCAACCTGAGCTTCTACCGGATTAGAGAAAAGAGATTTGGAAACCAAAGCCTGAT
>USSR01000316.1 GCA_900557355.1 uncultured Bacteroides sp. | reverse complement strand
GAAGGTGGTTATCGCAGTGGCTTCGGCTTTGGCTGGCGTATTGGGCGCTAATGCGATGAATTTGTAATTTTTCAATAGTTCTATCATTTTATAATTCTGCAGATTCCGGAGTCTGGAATCTGCAGAATTTCAAACCAATATTTCAACACAGATTAAGACTCAAACTAAATGCTATTTCCTCCGTTTTTTAACCATTTATATAACAAAAACAAAATATGAAACGATTAATTTTTATACTATCATTTTTCGCTGCACTCCTTTTACGGCACATGCAGCTTCTACAGCTCCATACGTTCCCCTTTCTGTCCCCACTTCTCCGCAGGCGGCAGCCTTCAAAATGTATGGAGATGTGGCCGTGAATCCTGCCATGGGGGTGCCCGACATATCTATTCCCTTGTTCGACATCGATCATCACGGCTATCGGTTGCCTTTGAGCTTGAAATACAATCCGGCTCCGTTCCATCCCGGCTACAACTATGACGTGTTCGGCCGTGGCTGGGCATTATCTATCAGCAGTTGCATATCGCGAAGCATAGAATGCATGCCCGATGAACTTACAGACTTTAAACTGGATACCGACAAGTTTGGAGAGTCATATAGGAACTTATCGGAAGAATACCTGAACACGTTGGAACTAAAGTCCGACCTATTTACCGCTATCCTTCCTGATGGTAGTTCCTTCGAATTCGTTATCAGAAAAACCTATGACGGCAAAATCGAATATGTAGTTTCAGGTGGACGTGATGTGAAGATAACCCATGCTACTAGGGATAGAAAGATTATATCTTTTAAAGTGGTGGACGAACAGGGTGTTGAGTATGCTTTCACCGGTGCCGATACCACCTTTAGAGGAACGGGGTGTACGATTACTCCCTACAACACCACTTATGTGTCTTGGCAACTAACCTCTATCCGTTTGCCCCATTCTTCGGAACTTATTACTTTTGATTATGGCAAGAGTATTCATTCTAACTTTGGGTATCAGCAGGCAGAACCGGCAGTACGTTTCCATCATTTTTACGAGTTAGGGTGTAGTCCGGATGTATTTGACGTCACTGTACATACTTATACACGGCAGCATGCATATCAGATGAAGCTTCTGACTTCCGTCACTTATGGTACCACCACCATCCGCATCAATTATAAGGACGGTACAAACAGTGAATATTATAATTATGCCCAAAGTATCAGTATAAAAGACGGAGACAGACTTGTGCGGACCATCAACCTGGAACAGCATCAGGGCACTTTGCAATCTAGCAGTTTATCAAAGTCGCCTTTCAGTATGCTTGACAGCGTCACTCTGCTTGGCGGTAATGATGCATCATCCGAGACCTATCGGTGTGGATATACATCTTCGTATGCCAACTTTGGTGGAACAGACCATTGGGGTAACCTGAATTTTCGCAGCAACAATTATGACGTGGCCTATATGAATCTGTTCGTGGGCTTTGATGTGTCCAGAGCCAGTAGCTCTTTTGTAACAGACGTACCAAAAGACGAAAATGATTTGTCTCCTTTGGATAAAGTGAGACTCTCTAATGTGCCCTACAACACACGTAAACCTGCCGGCCCTGAAAGCCATTGTGTACTCCGCAAATTAACCTATCCGACAGGAGGCTACACAGAGTTTGACTTTGAGAACCACAAGTTCTTCTCATTCACAGATGATGATGGAGACTATATTCACGATAAAAAAAGGCGCGTGAAGACCAAAGCTACAGGTTTTAGGATTCGTGAAATCGTCAACTATACGGCAGAAGGTGTGCGAAGCGATTCCAAACACTACTGTTACGGGAAAACCGAATACGAAGAATACGGCTGGGAAATCGGACGCTACTACCATACAGGCGCAGGCGAACCAACCCTCGATCCTACCATTCAGACCTATATGAACTACCAATCGACCGACCTTCCGATGTCGGTACTGAACATGGTTCTGGGACTTGATCCGAATGGACAATATCGATCCTTCAAATCCAATCCCTTCATGAGTTATAGTCCGTCAGGAGGATATCCTGTTTACACTTGGGAGTGGGAATGTACGTTCAGTGCATTCAACTTCCAGCGGCTCCTGAACGGCCGTCCCGCAGTGGTCTATCCCGAAGTTACAGTCTATTATTTAAAGGATGGTGCAACCCAATTTAGTCCTGAAAATTGCAATGGAAAGACTGTCTATCAATATGACATCTATGAAGCAATGCAGAATGACACCGCCTTTTTCGAGAAACCGCAGTACTATGGCAATGTGCTCTGGTATGAAGGAGAGAAATATCGTTATAATCTGTTGAAAGAACAGACTGACTACATGAGCGACGGACGGGAATATAAACTGAAGCGACGCGAGTCACTGATTTGGCGTTACGGTGGCTCGTCGGTGATAGACTGGGAATATTCCAATTCATACGGAACCCCATATTTTGTCCCTATAAATGCTGTTCTTGGCAGTTTCTATACTTCTACCTGTCAGATGCTTGGGCACTCACTTCTATACGAACGTAAAGTAACCACTTACGACGAATCGGAAACTGGTGTTACAGATACAGAGCACTACAGCTACCTCTCCGGTAACCGGATGCAATGGAAAGAACGCAAGGCATGGGGGCTGCATCGGGAGACCAATTGGGAATATCCGGCTATCGCTCAAACTGGTACAACCCCGGATATTGTTCGCAAAATGGTGGAAAAGCACATACTTAACCCCGTGTTGAAAGAGATACAGGATCAAAGCTATTATGAAGGCAATAGACGTGAATTCGGAGAGTTTCCTACAGAAAGTGGGGATACGCTGATATTGCCTGCCCGGTTTTATCAGACAATTAACGATTCGAGTTCGCACTACAGCGAAGTTCTCGCTTACTCTTCCAATGGAAATCCCCGCGAAGTAGTTTCTAAGGATAAGTTACATACGGTCTATTTATGGGGATATGGTGATCGCTATCTTATTGCCGAAATCAAGAATGCCACTCTAGAGCAGGTGGAAACCGCTGTGTCCTCCGTCTTTGGCATGACATCCTCCGCATTGGCAAAGAGCACTACTCCTGATGTCGCCAAGCTAAAGGCATTGCGCAACCATACGTCTCTCTCGGAAGCACATGTTACCACTTTTACCCATCTTCCGTTGGTAGGTGTTACCTCGATCTCCGATCCTACAGGGAAGACTTCGTATTACGACTACGATGGACTGGGGCGCCTGAAGGCGAATTACTATTACGAAGGCAACGTAGTGGAGGAAAGCAAGAAACGTGTCGTGCAGGAATATGATTATCATTACCGTAACTAATAAACAAAATATGTACAAACTTATGAAACGAATATATTTACTTCTTTCGCTCTTATTGTGCTCTCTTTTATGCATGTCGCAGGTGAGCACCTCACAGAACTATATCAGCACACGTACTTACACCTCGCCCGATCAAAGCGGTTGCCGTGAACAGGTGGTATACTTTGACGGTCTGGGACGTCCCTCTCAAACAGTAGATTGCGGCATTACGCCCGACAGGAAAGATCTTGTGACATTACAAGAGTATGACGATCAGGGACGCAAGTTACGCACCTGGCTTCCTGCCAAGTCAGCGGGAAATGGCAATTATATGCCCCTTTCTTCCTTACAAAGTGGTGCAAGCTCATTGGCAGGTGGTGATGTACGTCCGTACCTGCAGACCACGTATGAAGCCTCTCCCTTGAACAGACCCGTTGCACAACATGGAGTGGGCGAGGCATGGGTAGAGCATCCTGTAAGCTACCAATACATCACTCGCGATCCCCGATCCTTTTCTTGGCTTTATTATAAAATTCCCTCCGGTAATTTCCTGGGGGTCTGCACTACCGATGAAGACGGGAATCCGGCCTATGAATTTAAAGATGGTTTAGGACGTACAATTCTGGCGGGACGCATGGACGGTTCTGATCCCTATTTCGTTTATTATCAATATAACAACCACGATGATTTGGTGAATGTTTATCCGCCCTTTGTCACTTACCCCAAAATGCATGAGCCTGAAGGACCTTTTGATACGCAGAGTAGTTATTCCTACCGCTATGACTTCCTGCACCGCTGCGTTTACAAGAAACTTCCGGAGCGTGACGCCATCTATTACATTTACGATCATGGCGACCACCAGGTGTTTTCGCAGGATGGCGAGCAACGTGTTCGTGGAGAATGGGCTTTCTCCCTTAGCGATGAATTGAATCGTCCGGTACTCACTGGCATTTGCCACAATTCTTATTATTACGATGACTTCCCTTTGTGTGAAATCGATGTGAAAGCGCGACGGGATGATACAGGCACTGCCTTTCATGGCTATATTCCCGAGAATATCCCGATGACAAATCCTGTAGTGTATACAGTGAACTACTATGATGACTACTCTTTTATCGGCAAGCATGGAGTTCCCGCTTCTCTGAACTATGTTACACCTCCCTCGGGCTATGGCACTCGCTCGGAAAGCAGCAAAGGATTGTTGACAGGAACAGTTACAGCCCGCATGGATGCTACCGGTGTGACCGGATATGATTATGCCGCTTTCTATTACGACGAACGCGGACGCATCATCCAAAGCCGGGCGACGAACCACATGGGAGGTATAGAGGAAGAATACGTAGCTTACAGCTTTACGGGGGAACCCCTGAAGCGGCAACATGTCCATACCGCCACAGGATATAGCACACAAACGGAAGAATGTACGTACGAGTATGACCACGCAGGACGCCTTTTAGCGACAAAGCATAAGCTGAATACGAATGAGGAAGTGACTCTCGTTGAAAACACATATGATGACTTGGGACGAATCAAGAGCAGCAAACGCCATGGCAACTCTGCTCTTACAACGGATTATACCTATAATGTCCGCTCATGGATCAAGACACTCACTACCGATACGTTGTTCAACCAGACCTTGCATTACAACGACTCATACGGCGGAAGCACACCTTGCTACAACGGAAACGTATCCGGCATGAGTTGGAAAGCCGCAGGCGACACAGGAGTGCATGGATACCGCTTCAGCTACGACGAAATGTCACGGTTGACCGCTGCGGGGTATTTATGGAACGGATCCCCCTGCGCAAACTATGACACCTCCTACACGTATAACAGGCAGAGTAACCTCACTTCACTCCGTCGTAACGGACGCATAGGCGCTTCATCCTACGGTTTGATTGACGACCTGACACTCACCCTTGATGGCAACTGGCTGACACGTGTGGATGATGCCGCCACAGCGTCGGCTTACAACAACGGATTCGAATTCAAGGATGCCGTGAAGCAGGACAATGAATACACCTATGACAAGAATGGCAACATGACCAAAGATTTAAACAAGAATATTATTGATATTCAATATAATTGTTTAAATTCGCCAAGTAAAGTCACGTTCAAGGACGGCAGTACCATTACTTATATGTATGCAGTGAACGGCACGAAGTTGCGCACTGTGCACACGATAGGCAACACTACTACCACAACGGATTATTGCGGCAATGTGATCTATGAGAATGGTGTACAGAAGTTGTTGCTCACAGATGCCGGACATGTTACGTTGTCCGATAAGAAGTATCACTACTACTTGCAGGATCATCAGGGGAATAATCGCGTAGTTGTAGATCAGACGGGGCAAAAGGAAGAGGTAAACCATTACTATCCCTTTGGTGGCACGTTTGCTTCAGCGGAGAAGAGTATTCAGCCTTATAAGTATAATGGTAAGGAACTTGATACAAAGAATGGATTGAATTGGTACGATTATGGTGCAAGACAGTATGATGTAGCGATTGGAAGGTGGAATGCGGTGGATCCATCAAGTGAGAAGCATTACAATTGGAGCCCATATAGCTACTGTAAGAATAATCCAGTGTTGAGAGTAGATGTTGATGGAAAAGATGATTATACAGTAAACAGTGCAGGTAGGCTTTTCAAAACTGTTGTAGAGGGCTCTACTAATGATAGATTGATGAGCATTAGATCAGGTGTTGAGCCGATAACTGTGAATGATAAAAAAATACTTTCTGGAATGTATAATATGCAAGATGGTAAATCAGGGGGTCTTGAAACTTATAATTCAACATCAAGCCTTGAGGATGCAGCCGCAGTTTTCAAATTTGGAGCTGACAACACTTCTGTTGAATGGAAATTGGATATATATAATGATAAGGGAGATAAAACGGCTATTATCGGAACTTCGGGTAGAGAAGATAGTGTGTTTGCTGATAAACAGAGTGAATTGAATGTAAAAGGAGATAAAGTGATAGATATGCATTCACATCCATATAATGCCCAAGCTTCTGACCAAGATATGAAAAATTTGAAAATAAAGACAGGTACTGTCTATCACAGGGATAGTAAAGTCTTATTTTTCTACAATAGTGAAAATTCACGTATTGGGAATAATGAATATAAAATAGATACGAGTAAAACGTTGTTAGATAAGTTGAATGATAAATTTATGAAGTAATGAGAACTACGTTTCTAAATTTGATATTATTATTTGTTATAGTAGGCTGTAAACAGCCTACTATAAACAAAGTTCAGCAAGCGGTGGAAGCGCAAGCCAAATTGCTTGTGGATAGTGGCTTGATTGCTAATGAATATGTAGTATTATATGAGTTGGCTATTAATGATTCCAACCATATATACAGTATTCAAGCAGCTGATTGTCCGGCAGATTTAAAATTTGAATATCCTTCAAAGATCATTAAGTACAAGGATAAGTATCTCTGTTTTATAGAATTGGATGAGGCACCGATGTCTGCAAAGGAAATGATAGAGGCGTCTAGTTATTCGGGCAATCTTGTGGTAGAAGGAGACGGGGGAAAGAGTTGGCTTTTGGTTGTTTCCAAACTTGGAGAGAAGAAAATATTAATAGATACTTCATTGTTTAGGGGATGGGGCACATATTTTAATATTACCGAATTGTGGCCATATTTTTCGGGATATGTGAAAGGATGCCCAGTACAGATGGGGGTTATGTCTCATGATGTTGAGTTGAGCGATTCCTATTTAAGTTGTAATGTGGATAGTATAAAACGGAATTTGCTTTGGAATGAGAACCAGAATACTACAATGATAAAGAACGTATATGGACAAATGTATCTGAAAAACAATACAGATTCCGTTGTTTACCTGTCATCAAGTACTAAAAAACATTATGCTGTTGTAGATGGTCAGGATAGCCTTTATTTGTCACTTAGTGATTCTTTGCCCATTATTTTGGGACCGAATGAAAAAAAAATTTTAGAATATAAAAGTCTGCCTCGTCAAGATGAGTTCTTTAGAAATCTTACGTTGAAAGAAGATCCCTGGGAATATTTCTATAATCTATTTTGCAGATCAACATACAGCTTTATAAATGTAAATGGAAAAAAATCTCAAACAAAAGTGATGTTTCATGATATTGATAATTATGGATTTAATGTTTCTATGACGTCTCCTAGTATTCAATTTCAGATATTAAACCATGGTATATATGATAAGAAGTATGGGGAAATGTCGAGATTCAGATTTTGGTCTGATAAATGGGGTGCTATGAATAATGCTGATAAGCAGAGGTTATCAGATGATGCAGATGAGAGATTTCAAAGAAACGTGAATCAGGTAAATCTCTTACCCTGATACGAATTGACCAAATATGTTCAACTTGTGTCGGGGTATTACTGGTGTTTTATATATACGACGTTTGTTACCCTGATATGGAACTAGAAATTATTCCATATCAGGGTAACTTTTTATTTGCTTTTACATAAATGCGGAAATGAAAGGTTGCTTTCTCAATATAATAGATTAAATTTGCCTAACCACATGTCAC
>USSR01000315.1 GCA_900557355.1 uncultured Bacteroides sp. | reverse complement strand
TCGCCTTTCTGTTTGTCGCGTTGCGAGGCGTAGCGTTTCAGGCAGTCGGCGATGTAGTCGAAGTAGGCTTTCCAATCACCCCGATAAGCGAGACGGCTTGCCAGTTCGCTCTTCTCGTAACTGCTGAAACTCAGTTCGGCATCATTGTAGGTGTTCAAGAGATAAGTATATAGTTGTTCCTGTACTACTAGGTTGGGGATGGTCAGTTTCGTTTTTCCTTCGTGCGTGCCGCTAATGGTGAGCATTCCGAAATAGTAGAGCAGACTCACGAAGTTGTCCGGATTGGTGATGCCGGAGGCAGGGAAGCCGGTCTTCAGTTCACCGGTGATGAAGCCTTGACTCACCAGAGTCTGAATGACGGAGGCGTCATGGGCAAACTCTTTGTCCTTGCGGATGAGCATGCGCAGTTTCTCGTAATCGATGCGGATGTTCTCTTCCACCATGTTTAGCGGTGCTTTGCCATTGTCAATATAATTCTTGACGAAGTAAAGCACCATGTTGGAGTTGTACATCGTGGTTTCACCGTAACATTCCTGCGCAAAGCAATAGTTGTCATACCACGGTTTCATGATTTCTATCAACTCGTCCACGGTGTGCTTGAAGGGGCTGTTCGTCGAGTAATAGGTCAACATTTCGCGCACTTCCTCTTCCGTGAATCCCATCATCCGGTTGAATTTCGGCGTGAGGGAGTAGTTTGTTCCGATGTTGAAGCCACTGGTAAGGTCGTCCATCGTGACAGGGCTGACGCCAGTGATGAAGCAACGCTCGATGCTTGAATAAGTTCCTGCTTTTACTTTATTGAAGAAAGCGCGCAGGTAGCCTTCGCCATGCGTTTCGTTGGTGTAGCGATGCAGGCTTTCGGGATCGGCGAGGATGGCGTTGGTGAAGTGGTCGTACTCATCGATGAAGAGATACATTTTCTGTCCGGCACGTTCGCACTCATGATAGAGGAAATCGAATTGGTTGACGGCCCCATCTTTTTCATCCAATTTTTCTTTGATACCTTCGGGCAAGAGGTCGGCATATACTTCACAGAAGTAGTCGAAACAGATTTGGCAATGTTCGTCCAGACCTTTACGATAATTGTTCAGTTCACCGGTGATACCGGAGAAATTGAGATAGAGCACCAGGTAGCTGTTGCGGCTCGGTGTGGGATGTTGTCCGATATATAGGTCGCCGAAAAGAGCTTCGAACTTGTCACGGGTGCGTATGTCGTAATAGTGTTGCAGCATATTCAGCGTCAGGCTCTTGCCGAAGCGGCGGGGACGGATAAAAAAGAAGAAACGGTCTGCCTGTTCTATCAGGGGGATATAATGAGTTTTGTCTACATAATAATAGTCCTCGCGACGGATGAGTGCAAAGTTCATCATGCCGTAGGGAAGTCTTTTTCTGCCGGGTACTATGTATTTCTGTGGATCCATCTGCTATCCTCCTGCTACTATATTATTTAATCCGTTAACGACACAAAGATAGCAAAAGTTCTTGTAGTTTGGCAACGCTTAAAAAACAACTTGGCACATCAATGATAATTTATCTCTTATTTTATGATCAGCTATTACTAATACGAATCAGTAGTTGAATATAATTCATAACTGAAAAGAAATGAATAAAAGAGTGATAGGGTGGTAAGATGATAGGGTGGTAAGGTAGTAGCGGGATAACACTCTGTGGTATATAGCGCAGCCACTTTATCACATTATCGCCCTACCATCTTATCACACTTTATTCATATCCCTGCAAACAAGCCTATTTTAGCGGGCTGAGCGAGGTTTTAGAATCTGCAACACAACCCAATGCCCGCCTGTAGCCATCCTTCCTTTATGAATCCGTTACCCATGCTTTGTCGAATTGGGAATCCTGACACTTATGACAGGCATTTTTAAAATATCTTTCATTTTTCTTGTTTATGTCGGCGGCAAACTTTACATTTGCCGGGTGTGCGGAAGCGTCTGCCGCAAAGTTTTTTTAGAATAATATTTAGAAGCGTCTTGCTTCATTCTTGTCAGTAACGAAACCTGAGAAATTTCAATCCACAAGAATGATACCTGGACGGCTTCACGCTATAAGCGTGGGGCTGCATTGTATCATTTCGTGGATTAAGGGCAATCTCAGGGCCCCGTTACTGGCGAAGTGTAGCAATCAGTTCTACGCTTCGTGTTTATTTACAGGCCTGCCATGGAGCTGAGGAAGACCGTAATACTCAAAAAAAACATGATGGATACCCAACCAAAAGAGAGGTATGAGCCGCCCGAAATAGAAATATTGCAGGTGGCGGTGGAAACTGGCTTTGCAACCAGCGACACCGAATCCGGTCTTCCCACTTGGGACAAGGAAGACGGTTACTGGCAATGATGCCCACCTCCGCACGTAAGCGGATGTTCCCACTACAATTAATTTTCAAAACAAAAAAATTACTCAAACATGAAAAGATTGACTTACCTCACGGCCCTGCTTTGCACAGCCGCATTGGCAGGTTGCTCCAACGAAGAACTTATGGAGAACGGAGCTGCCACGCAACAAGATGAACTGACCCTGACTGCCACCACCGGTGCGGACACACGTACTGCGGTGGATGTAAACTATAACGTAAACTGGAGTGCAGGAGACGCTTTCTATGTCTTCGGTACATTGGTACAAGACAATGTTTACAGTTCCACCGGAACATTTGAATTGAAAAACGGCGAGGGTGGAAGCACCGGTACCTTTAAAGGCACGGTGACGGGCGAAATGTCGGAATTGGAATATGCGGTATATCCGTCGAAGAACTACACTCCATCCACGTGCACATTGACTTTCCCCACTACTTACACTTATCCCGTGAGCAACGCGCCGATGTTCGGTAAGCTGAATGAGGCCAAGAACAAGGTGGAGTTCACGCAGTTGTTGAGCGGATTGATGCGTATCCAAGTGAGCGGCATTGAAGGCGGCGCGCAAGGTACACTGAAACTGAATGCATCCGGCATTACCGGAACAGCCGTCCTGACTCCCGGTACACCCGCCACGCTGGCTGCACTGTCGAGCACAGGCGGAGAAGTTACCCTCTCATTTACCGGAACGGGCATAGATCCGCTGATACTGGATATCCCCGTGCCCGCAGGAGCGTATTCCGGAGGTATCACAGCCACCTTGAAGATAGGAATAGCAGAAGCTCAAGTGTTCCATACCACTTCCAGTTTTACAGTAACGGCCGGTACAGCCAAGGAAATGCGTCCCATCCGCATTGTGGAGATTGATGGAGAAACCATCAATTTCTCACAAACCGTAGCCGATGCGGAAGCCGCCAACAAGGCTTTGGAAGAAGGCGTGAAGAATATCACAATTGAAAGTGTAGCTGCCAACGGAGAGATTGCCATCCCTTCTTCCAGTACGGCAGAAGAGCCTGTCACTATTAACATTGCTTCTGTCAGTAGCAATGAATTCACCGTGAAGGGGGCTACGGATGATACAGCCACTCCGGCTGCCGTCATCAATGTTCCCCAAGGTACCACAGGCACGCTGAACGTGAAGAACATTGAGCATGTGGAACTGAACGGCGGATCTTGGACCAAAGTGACTTCCAGTACCGGAGAAAACACATTGGAAATCAAGGACGGTACCGTGATAGATGAACTGGTAATCGAGAAAGGAGGCATCAACATTGCGGCCGGTGCGGAAGTGAAGAAGATTACGTTGCAAGCTGACGCAAGCATCAAGAGCCGCATAGTTGTGGCAGAAGGCAAGAACATGGAGATCAATGTGGGCACACATACACTGACACTGGAAGACAAGGGCTTTCACCTTATTGCTGGAGGAGCAACACTGACCTTTAACGGTGACGGTATCAGCAAGGGTAAAATCACTGACTACAGCCAGGCCATCGCTATCAATCAAAGTATCGGAGGCAACTTCACCATGAAGAATATTGAATATACCGCTCCTTCTGTCGGTTCGGCCGGTATCTTGATAGACCCGCGCGTAAGTTCGGCTAAGATTACAGTAGAAAACAGTACAATGAACTGCAAATATTATTGTCTTTCCTCGAATGCTGCCAAGGAAAACGGTTCCGGCCACGTAGTTACGCTCACAAATTCCACTTTCACGGCTGAGGAAACCGGCTTGATGTTCAATGTTCCCGGCACTGTGACGGCAACAAACTGTACCTTTACCGGTGGTTGGCAGGGTGCTTTCCTGCGTGGAGGCAATTTTACCTTCGATGGGTGCACGTTCAAACTGAACGTTAGCAGCAGTTATGACACGGGAATCGGCAGCAATAAGCCGGCAGGAGCTACTTCTTGGGGAGATGGCAATCAGGCGCCTTCTGCAGCCCTCACCATTGGAAATCGCGGCAGCAACACCGCCTACAACTGCCCGAAGGTAGTTGAATTGAGAAACAGTTGCACATTCAGTGTTCTGAAGGACAACGCTGCTTCCACAGACTATCCTTCCGTTTACATTGATGCCAATCCGAGCCAGAGCAGCCAGACGGTAACATTTACCTATGACGCAACTTCCGGCACTAATTTCGGCAACGCCGGAAAGGGGCTTGATATCCGCAACAAAGCGGGACAGGTCACGGTAAACGGAAAAGTTTACAGCGGCTCTACTGCGGAATAACCTTCAGTTGCAGAAGCGACGTGAGCGCCTTTGCAAATTGCGGTGCTCCTATTGAATAAAGAAAAACGCCATCGGTTTGTGCATCAGGCACAAGTCGATGGCGTTAGGTATCTTGCATATAAGCCTATAGCAATGCGGCATACTTACTCGATTCACTGTGCAAAGGTAATGCTTGTTTTTGATACTCCACTGTAAAAGTGGAAACTGTTTCGGAAATCCTGCACTTATCCGAATACAATATCAAACTTGCTCCCGTTCAGGAAAAATATTCTTATAGGAATGTATTTGCTTTCAGAACCTGCAACGCAATTCAATCCCCGCTTGTATAGGCCGTCCTTTCTGCATGAACCCGTTACCCATGCTTTCAAAGTAAAAAGCAGCATAATCTTTATCCAGTGCATTGCGAACCCAGAAGTCAATCTGTCCGTTGCCTTTCTGCAGACTGAGGCGTCCGTTCAGTGTGCCGTAGAAGACCACGTCATTCTGCTCTGTCCAGTAGATGCGTCCGGCACCGGTGTAGTTGGCATTTACCTGGATGCAGTCCAGCCAATGCCCCGGGTTGATGCGGAAGATGTATTGTCCGCCCAGACTCAGTGTATGTTTGGGCACGAAGGGGACGTAATTGCCGTTGTAACTTATCTCCTTTGTCTCTCTGTCCACTTTAACGTTGGTTGCGTACTCTTTGAAAGTAGCATAAGTGTATCCATAAGAAGCGTTTACCGTAAATGCAGTGGTAAGAGCGGCACGCAGGCTTGCTTCGGCACCGTAACTATGGCTTTTTCCTGCGTTCACTGTGATACGGCCCAGACCATTCTCCGCAAACTTTGCAATCTGCTGGTTGCGTGTATCCATGTAGAAAGCGGAGAGGTCGGCAAGCAAGCGCCCTTCCCAAAGCGTGAGATGGCTTCCTATTTCGTAGTTCCAGGTATATTCCGGTTTATACTTGGTGGCATCGCTTACCTCCGGCAATTCTTTTTTCATTTGTTCAATCATGGCAGAGAACCTGCTGAAGTTAGGGTCGGTCATGATGGCATCCATCATGGAGTTGCTGAGCACTCCCGTCACGAGGTCGGAGAACATCTGAATGTTATATCCTCCCGAACGATAGCCACGTGCGGCGGTTGCGTAAATATTATTTCCCTTGTTCCATTCGTATTGCAAAGCGAACTTAGGCAATAGCTGAACGTAGTCGGTAGATTCTTAGCCCAGATAAGCCGCATTTCCTTCAAGGCCTTGACTCTCGATAATCTGGGGATTGGCCGGATTTCCCATCTTCATGGAGAAGTTGAAGTTGGTGGTTGCGGCGGCAGAGTTATATTCCATCTTTACTTTCTCATAGTCCATTCGCAAACCGATGGTTGCCGACAAGCCTTTGACAAATAAATCATTGAAGGTGGACTGGTGGAAAATGGCACCGCTCAGCGTAGGGGTGTCGAAACTTCCGCTGACGGGTAAACTCTCATTATTGATGCCTAGGTGCATGACGGGTATGCCCGGCACCCCCATTGATGCGAGGTCGTCGAAAACACTGTTTGCATTTCCTTCAATTACCGAAGTGATGCCATCCCGGTGGAATAGCACCGGACCGTCCGTATGCAGGGATTGATAGAAACCGAAAGCGCCTGTGGTCCATTGCCAACGACGGTTGGGCTTGGATTTCAGAACGATTTCTTCTGAGAACGTATTTATTCTTTGCTTCTGTTCTATATTGAAGATATTGGCTGCGGAGAAATCCTGGTCCATGAACATGCGGTCGCGCAACCACTGATAGCCGGTGACGGCACTCAGAATGAAGTTTTGCGCCTGATATTCCAGATTCAGTCCGGCATTCAGCAGATTGCGGTAGTAACTGCTTTCTTCATCGTAAGCGGGTTTGGCAACAGTTCCGTTTTCTTTATCATAAAGTCCGTAAGGATAGCCGCCCTGGTCGCTATACTCATAGCTTAGGTTGAAGTCGAGCTTCCAGTTTTCGCTGGGCAGATAGATGGCACGGGCGCGTCCACCGACGGATTGTCCTTTATCTAACTTATCATTATTGCGTGCCGCATTGCGGAAGAATCCTCCCTCATAGTCATAAAACCCTCCGGCGGAGAAAGCAAACCGCTCGTTTATCCGGTGATAGTGCGTGACGGAAGTATTGTATTGGTTATGTGTGCCGGCTCCAATGCGGAAGTCGGTGCCTTGATAGGAGAAAGGAGATTTGGTATGCACTTTAATAATTCCTCCCATCGCATTTCGTCCGTACAGTGTGCCTTGCGGGCCGCGCAGCACGTCGATACGTTCAATATCGGAATAATCAAAGTCGAATGCCGACTTATCTATATAAGGTATATTGTCGACGTACAATCCTACGGACGGGGTGTTGATACGCGAGCCGATGCCGCGGATATAAACAGCGGAAGTCAGGCGCGAACCATAATCGGGGATAAATATATTGGGTACAAGTGCGGTCAGGTTTTTGATTGAGTTTACTTGTGCAGCTTGCATGTCCTGTTGTGAAAGCAGGGTGACGGCGTTGGGCAGTTCGCGCAACTTACGGTTTTCTTTGGGGGCTGCAATGATAAGGACTTCTTCAACATCCACGATTTTCAGGGTATCCACTTCCTCTGCACATACATTTCCTATTGACAGGAGTGTCAGGGCAAAGGCGAACAATTTACTCTTCTCCATTTTTTTTGCTTCTATTATTTCGTTTGCAAAGTAAGGGCATTTCTCTTTTTCCCGCAATCCTCATTAATGAGGATTTAGAGAATGGCTTAACTCTTTTCCCAGGCACTTTTATTGTTTTTTCTGCCGGATGATAAGTTTTTTATATGTGGATGCTTATTCTTTCCACCACGAGGTTCTTTTCTTTCCACCACGGAGAAAGTTTGGAAAGAAAAGAACCTCGTGGTGGAAAGAATAGCCGTTCACTATGATTTTTTTTAGCCGTTGCAGGGAAAAAGGATAAAAGTAGCGGTGCGGCTACTTAGTTCCGGCACTTCGCATTTTCTGTGCAAAGTGCTTATAAAATAATCTTCAGGATAAAAAATGTCGTTTGCTTTGTAACTGAGCGGTTCTGAATGAAATAATGATTTACTGAGTATCTGTGATCCTGAGCGTAGTCATTTCATTCATTACTTTTCAGTTTTAAATGAGTTGGCGAGGGAACAAGAGGTCTATATTTCAGGGTTTAGATGCGGTCTGCCTCTACATATCCGTGCATCACGGCATAGATAGTCAGAC
>USSR01000314.1 GCA_900557355.1 uncultured Bacteroides sp. | reverse complement strand
GTAAACACCCTTATTGGTTATCGGGACTGGCCGTCCCCTTCTGCCTGCCACAACAGGCAATGGCAGAGAAACAGCCGCATATCATCTTCATAATGACCGACCAACAACGTGGAGACGCGATAGGGTGTGCGGGAAACGACCGAATCATAACCCCGAACATAGACGCCCTGGCAGAAGACGGCTTTTTATTCAACAACGCTTATTCCGCCACCCCCAGCAGCACCCCGGCACGCGCAGGATTGCTGACCGGACTTTCGCCCTGGCATCACGGCATGCTTGGTTATGGCAATGTGGCGGAACATTATAAATTCGAGATGCCGCAAATGCTACGTGATCACGGCTACCTCACGCTGGGCATCGGCAAGATGCACTGGCGCCCTCAAAACGCCTTGCACGGTTTTCATGCCACCATCCTCGACGAAAGCGGACGGATAGAATCGCCCTACTTCCGCAGCGACTACAGAAAATGGTTCATGACCGTCGCGCCGGGTAAGAATCCCGATGCTACAGGAATTGGTTGGAACGATCACGCCGCCTCTACCTATAAACTATCCGAGAACCTACATCCCACAGTTTGGACAGGCGACGTGGCCGTAAGTACCATCAAGCATTATGAAGGTGAACAGCCGCTATTCTTGAAGATATCATTCGCCCGTCCTCACAGCCCTTACGATCCTCCGCAACGGATTCTGGAGATGTACGAAAACATAGAAATCCCCGCCCCCGCCGAAGGAGAGTGGAGCAAGCATATAGGCAAAGACATCACCGATCCCAAAGCTGATCCTTCCGCCGCATTTGCCCAATTCAGCACCGAATATGTAAAGAATACCCGCAAGCATTATTATGCAGCCGTCACTTTTATCGACGAACAAGTGGGAAGAATCGTAAAAGCGCTCAAAGAGAAAGGCATGTATGACAACACAATTATCTGCTTCACTTCAGACCACGGGGATATGATGGGAGACCATCATTCATGGCGGAAAACCTATGCCTACGAGGGTTCTGCAGCCATCCCGATGATTATAAAAACTCCGAAAGACGTGGAAGGCGTACACTGCAGAGGAAAAGTCATCGAGAATCCGGTAGAGTTGAGAGACATTCTGCCCACATTTTTAGATGCGGCGGGGGTAGAAACGCCCGAAGCAATGGACGGCCGTTCAATGCTAAAACTTATAAAAGAAGAAAATCCACAGTGGCGGCGCTGGATAGATATGGAGCATGCCACCTGTTACTCGGAAGAAAACTATTGGTGTGCGCTTACAGATGGAAAGATAAAATATATATGGTTCCTGCGCACAGGTGAAGAACAACTGTTTGATTTAGTGAAAGACCCGCACGAAACAGTGAATCAGATAACCAACAGGAAATACCGGAAGCAAACAGATGAACTGCGCCGCGCAATGGCAGAGCACCTGAGCGAACGTGGCGACAAATGGGTGAAAGACGGACAGTTGCAGAAAAGGGAGAAAACCCTGCTTTACAGTCCTAATTATCCTTCAGGACTGCCAACTAAAAAGTAACGAATAAACAAGAAAACATACATGACCATGAGAAACAGAATGAAAACAGAATATATTGCCATTGCATTCGGCTTGTTGGGCTGTACCGGTCACCAGCCGACATACGAATACATCTTTGAAGCAGAACCCGTAGACTTACAGGTGAAACAAATAGAAGGCGGGTATGAAGTGGAAGGAACATCCGCCTTGCAAGTACCGGGGCACTTCACATGGGGCGGATCGGTGAGCAAAGCCGAAGATGGAAAGTATTACATGATCTACTCCGCACCCGAAACAGGAGTACATCCCTTCAACAGCGCCTGGATATTCGGCTCTAAGCTCGGCCTGGCGGTTTCTGAACGTCCCGATGGTGGTTTCCGCCAGTTGGGCTTCTTCTACAACCAGGACGGGTTTGCCGCTGACACTTCCTCGTGGGATGCCCAAAGCACTTCAAATCCGCATGTACGCAAGTTTGGCAACAAATACTACCTGTACTATGCGGCAACAGTAGATCCGGGCAATGACAATGTGCTTTCAGAAACAGACACTCTACCCAAAAGAGACAGGGTACAGCAGAACCAGAAAATCGGCGTAATCGTGTTCGAGTCGTTTCCCGACCTGCTGAAAGGAAAGTTCACACACTCGGACAAGCCGTTGCTTGAGCCGCGCACGCGGGTGAAGCCCGACAACGTGCTGGCTCCCTCACCCCAGGGTACAGAGCCGAAGCCGGATAACCTGATTGTGGTGAACCCTGCCGTAGTCTATCGTCCCACCGACGGCAAATACTTGCTATTCTTTAAAGGGAATATCTACGACCCGCATTGGCGCGGCATTCACGGAGTTGCCATCAGCGACCACCCGGACGGTCCGTTTACAGCTTTGGATGAACCCGTCTTCCATCTGGAAGGTGTGGAAGGAAAACTATCAGCAGAAGATCCTTACGTATGGTATCACAAGCGTGACAAGTGTTTTTATGCCGTATTCACGGACTTCAACGGAAAGTTCACCAAAGGAGACGCATGCCTGGCCATCATGCGTTCGGACGACGGCATCAAGTGGCAGCTACCCCAACATTCCTTGTTCATGAAAAAGGAGTTGATACTGGCAAACGGAGATACCGTGAAAGTTAAACGCCTGGAACGCCCGCAACTGCTGTTGAATGAAGAAGGAGACCCCGAAGTGCTTTATGCAGCATGTTCCATCGACAATGTAAATCCTAAGATAAACGGTGGCTCGTTTAATGTGCAGATAAGGATAAAAATAAAGAAGAATTAAACTTAAAACACTATTAAACCCAATGAAATATAAAACAGTTCAAAAGTTGAAAGACAACATGTTGCTGAGTTGCAAAGTATTGTCCAGCAGCAGAATATTATTGAGAAGCGGAGCATTCTTAGGCAGCTGCGCCTTATTAGGCAGCTGTGCGCATTCCGACAAAGAATTACCATTGAATATCGTCCTGATCAATTTGGACGATGCCGGAAACGGCGACTTCTCTTTCAAGGGAGCTGTGGGATATCAAACTCCCCATATCGACAAACTGGCGGCCGAAGGAGTGTCCATGACCAATTTCTACGCGGTACAACCCATCAGTGGTGCATCCCGCGCCGGCCTTATGACAGGATGCTATCCCAACCGTATAGGTTTTGCCTACGCCCCCAACCCAAACTCCCCTACTGGTATAAGCGACAAGGAAGAAACTATTGCCGAACTCTTGAAAACGAAAGGATATGCCACAGCCATTTTCGGTAAATGGCATCTGGGAGATGCCAGGAAATTCCTGCCACTCCAGCATGGTTTCGATGAATATTACGGATTACCCTACTCCAATGATATGTGGCCCAATCACCCCCAATATAAATTTCCCGATTTGCCTTTGATTGAAGGCAATGAAGTAATAGGCTACAATACAGAACAGTCGGAATTAACCACCAACTATACAAACCGCGCGGTAGACTTTATCCGGAGGAGTACCGGCAGCGGCAAACCATTCTTCTTGTATCTGGCCCATTCCATGCCTCACGTCCCGTTGGCTGTATCAGATAAATTCAAGGGAAAAAGCGAGCAGGGACTTTATGGAGACGTAATGATGGAACTGGACTGGAGCGTAGGAAAAGTCATGCAGGCATTGCGTGAGGCTAAAGTAGAAGAAAATACATTGGTAATCCTTACTTCGGACAATGGACCTTGGGCCAATTACGGCAATCATGCAGGTTCGTCAGGCGGACTTCGAGAGGCAAAAGCTACCACCTTCAACGGCGGTATGCGCGTACCTTGCCTGTTCTATTGGAAAGGGACAATCGCCCCCGGAAGCATCTGCAACGACCTGATGTCGAATATCGATATCCTGCCCACCCTGGTGGAGCTGACCGGTGCACCACACCCCCAGTTACCGATAGACGGACTGAGCATGGCAGCCGTATTGAAAGGAACGAGCAAAGCCCCCATACGCCAATCACTGTGTATGTATTATCACAGGAACTCATTGCAAGCCATCACCGACGGATATTACAAACTGGTATTCCCCCATAAATATGTATCCTACGAAACACAAATGCCAGGCAATGACGGGCAACCGGGTGAACTGGGTAAAAAAGAAATAACCGAATGTGAACTCTATGACCTGAGACGTGATCCGGGTGAACGGGTCAATGTCATCAGCCAGCATCCCGCGATTGCAGAAAAACTACAACGGATAGCCGACCAGTGCCGGGAGGACTTGGGAGATGACCTGACAGGACAACCGGGAAAAAATCGGAGAGAACCGGGAAGAATAGATTGAGGTAAACAAATAACGATTACAAATGAATACCATAAACTTTAAAAACATACATGGAGTTATCCTACTGGGAATCGGATTACTAGTACAGGCTTGTTCTCAACGGTCGGCCTCGACCTATCTGCAAATTCCCCAGCCCGCCGATATAACAATTCATGCTGGCAAACCATTTACAATTGATGAACGTACCACAATTATCTATCCGACAGGAAAAAACGAATTACCGGAAAGTGTCTCAACATGTATCTCCGAAATGGAGAGACACACCGGCATAACCTTTAAAAAAAGTACAGGAGAAAAGAACCTAAAGAATTGTATCCTCCTGAAACATAATGTGGCATTGCCCACCGAAGGGTTTAGGCTGAAAGTAAATGCGGACAGCATTGTGATTGAAGCCAAAGATGCTTCCGCAGCATTTTATGCTTTACAATGGTTAAAGCAATCTCTACTGTTACAAAAGAAAGCACCTTTCACGCTATCTGCCATCGAAATTGAAGACTATCCCGAAATGAATTACCGGGGAGCGATGCTAGACGTAAGCCGCCACTTCTTCACGGTGGAGCAAGTAAAGCGCTTCATCGATCTATTGGCAATGCACCGTTTGAATTATTTCCACTGGCACCTCACAGACGACCAGGGTTGGAGAATAGAGATAAAGAAATATCCGGAACTGACACGCGTAGGCGCTTGGAAAGGCACCGGCAGCGAACGTTACGGTGGTTTCTACACACAAGAGGAAATAAAGGAAGTAATTGCCTATGCAAAAGGGCGTGCTATCACCATCATCCCCGAAATAGACTTACCCGGACACACCACAGCCGCTCTTGCCGCCTATCCACAGTTGGGCTGCACCGGTGGCCCTTACGAGGTATCTATGGATCGCGGAGGAGTACACAAAGACGTACTCTGCATGGGCAAAGAATTTTCACGGCAATTTGTGGAAGATGTATTAGCGGAAGTGGCCGCACTCTTCCCTTCGCCTTATCTGCACATCGGGGGCGATGAAGTGCCGAGAGACCGCTGGAAAGCCTGTCCGGACTGCCAAAGAATCATCCGCCGATACAGCCTGAAAGATACGGAACAAGAGTCTGCGGAAGATTTGTTACAGAGCGAGTTCAACAAGCAAGTGGCTCTTTATCTGAAATCGTTAGGGAAAAAAATGATTGGCTGGGACGAAGTCCTCTCCGACAATATAGACCCCGAAACCGTAATCATGTCGTGGCGAGGACTGGGACGTGGCGTAAAAGCCGTCAAACAAAATCATCCGGTCATTTTCTCATCCAACGGGCATTTCTACCTGAACAACTATCAGTCAAGCAATATGGAAAACGAGCCCGCGGCAACCGGAGGACTTGTATTGATGCAGAAACTTTATAGTACGGAGATCGTCACACCCGAAATGACAGACAAAGACGTAGAAAAAATACTGGGAGCAGAAGCCTGCCTATGGGCTTCTTACGTACCTGACAACAAAACGCTGGATTATAAAATGCTGCCCCGACTGGCCGCCTTCGCCGAAGTTACATGGAGCGGAAGCAGACGGAAAAATTATCTCGACTTTCTAGAACGGCTACCGGTAATGCTCGACCTGTACCGTGAAAACGGTTTCAGATATGCCCCTCACTTCTTCGAAATAGAAGCAGGATACCGGCCGGATATGAAAAACCAACGACTGGAAGTGACGTTGAAGACCCTCGAAGGCACAAACGTTTATTACACACTGGATGGCAGCACTCCCACTCCCAAGTCCCTCAAATACACAGTTCCGTTTTACGTTTCGGCAGATGCCTGCCTGAAAGCCATTGCCTACACTCCGTCCGGCCTGCACAGCGATGTGCTGGAGAAAGATGTCAGAATCAATAAAGCCACTTTTGCCGACATAAAGTTGTTGACAAAACCGTCAGATAGGTATAATGGAAACAATGGCACGGTACTGGTAGACGGCGTGCGGAGTACAGCTTTCCACACCACCGGGTTGTGGGTGGGCTATAATCCTCATCCGTTGCAGGCGGTAATAGACTTGGGAAGCGTGCAGACAGTGAAGCAAGTTTGCCTCTCGTCACTGACAGACATGAGTTCCTATATCATGGGGATAGAGAGCGTGCGGATTGCACTGTCGATTGACGGAAAGGAGTTCAGCGAAGTGGCCTCGCGCACCTGGCCGGCTCCCGAAGCCCGGATGGAAGGAAAGCGCCGGGAGACACTGGAACTCAACATCGATGAAGCGCAGGCACGCTACGTAAAAGTAACCGCAAACGGTTTTGAAGCCTTGCCGCCCGGACACTCTGGCGCCGGAATGCCGCCTTTCCTGTTTGTGGATGAGATAGAAGTATACTAATGGTTTAATTAAGAAGTTAAAAACGAACGACCATGAAAACAATGAAAACCCTGTTATCCGCCTCACTCGCCCTGACGGCCTTGAGCGGATGCCAACCGGAAACGGAAAAACCCAACATCCTGTTCCTGCTGGTAGATGATATGCAAAGTGATGCCATCGCAGCCTTAGGGAATAAAAATGTGTACACTCCAAATATCGACGGCCTAATAGCTGAAGGTGTCACTTTTACCCGCACTTACACCAACGGTGCCCTTTGCGGTGCATTGTCAATGCCCAGCCGTGCCATGCTGATGACCGGAAGGGGAGTATTTGAAGTGCAAAGCGACGGCATGAAGATACCCGAATGCATGGTGACACTTCCCGAACAATTACGAGCCAACGGTTATCAGACATTTGCTACCGGCAAATGGCATTCAGACCATGCCTCCTTCAACCGTTCGTTTGCCGCAGGAGAGAACATCTTCTTCGGTGGGATGCATCCTTACGAAAAGAACGGACACTGCTCTCCCCGTCTGCATCATTACGATAAAACAGGCCAATATAAAGAGACGTCTTTCATCGGAGAAGAGTTTTCTTCAAAAATGTTTGCCGATGCGGCAATCGAGTTCCTCAGCACCGCGGCAAAAGCCCAAAACCCTTTCATGGCATTCGTGTCATTCACTTCCCCGCACGACCCACGAAATCAATTGCCGGACTACGGAAAGAAATATAAAGCCAAAGACATCATCCTACCCACTAACTTTCTGCCGCAACACCCGTTCGACAATGGCGAACTGGCTATCCGCGACGAACAAATTCTTCCCCCACCCCGCACAGGCGAACAACTTCAGGAGGAACTCGCCCTCTATTACGGAATGGTCAGCGAAGTAGACGAACAGATAGGACGGGTGCTCAACGCATTGAACGCCACGGGCGAAAGAGAACATACGGTCATTGTATTTGCATCGGACAACGGCCTGGCAATGGGACAAAACGGTTTATTGGGCAAACAAAGCCTCTATGAGCACAGTGTGGGTGTACCCATGCTAATCATCGACCCCCGCAGTAAAAAACATGTATTCAAAACCGATGCCTTATGCTATTTATATGATCTTTACCCCACCCTATGCGACATAGCAGGAATCGAAATACCGGCTTCAGTAACAGGCGTTTCTCTAAAACCTTTGTTGGAAGGAACCACAGACAAACTTCGTGACGACATCTTCCT
>USSR01000313.1 GCA_900557355.1 uncultured Bacteroides sp. | reverse complement strand
TAGCATTAAAGACCCCGTATAGCCCCTGCAAGCCGAAGAAATATTTGCGAAAAACCCGGCACGGATAATATCTCGCTTCCGGTCGGAGAATCAGATGCTGTAACCTTTGGGACGACATATATTGCCATGGATTATAACTACCTCCGAGCCCGACGCTGACATATGGGGAAACGGGAAACTCCAAGTCGATGTTCAAATTGCCCATAGACCAACCCAGAAGGTTCGTTTTAAGCAACGCCTTTTCTTGGGCATTGGTAAAAACAGGGAAAAGAAATAACAAGGACACGACTTGACTTATGAGAAAATATTTTTTCATCTTGATTTTATTTTGGGTATGGGACATGTACTAACAATTCTTTGGTAGCTCTCACCTTAGGACATTCTTTGGCCTTTTTCTCTCTGCGGTGCAACCTGTCGGTACAGAACTGTATATTATACGAAGGGGGACTCTTGGGATCTTCCCCTTCCTTATCGCTCACGGTGACGAGCTTCCTCAACAAGCGCGGTGTCTTCCAGAGTTTTCGGGCAGCAAGATTTTGTCTTCTTTGTTGTCGACGGTGATAGGGTTATCCATCAGGCAGGCTTTTGAAATGTATTCCATAAAGTACAATTATATTTAATTTAGGTGAGTTACTTCATATTTTGAATCAAGATACCAACTACTGATTCGTATTAAGTAAATACGTATCTTGTCTGTAATTAATGTAAATTTCTACATCTGCTAATCTAAGGGAACGTAGTGAAGAATATCTTCTCTGCGTGTTCATAAAAGAGTAGATTCTTCCCCTCGTTCTGAATGACAGATACTGCAATATAAACTAATTTAAATCAATTATTTATAAGCCTAAATTCCATTTTGCCCAACATCCGGTTCTATGTAAAGCAATAGCGTATTGCTATCCAGAATATATTGCTATATCAATTCAATACTAAAAGAAAGAAGATAAATACTTTCTTCTAGTATTGATTGAAATACTAATCCTAACTCAATCGAGATTCATTACTTAAAGCCCCAACGATTCGTTACTCGTAAATAGCGTTCTTTGGTAACGTCTCCTTTTTTTATTGTTACTATAATATCCGCATAGCCTCTCACTTTAGAACCGCATATAAAGGTTACAGCGTTTTTATCGGTATTTAAGGTAACTCTAATTGTTTGATTATTCATATCACTATTGTCATCCGGATTTATCAACAGCTGGAAATCCTGTCCTCTTTCTTTCACTGGCTTTTTGGCTCTGATATTCTGTATACTCCATCCCTCAGCGAGAGTGAAGATATCAACAAGATTATACTTTATAGTCGGATCTGTGTATCGATATATTTCAACAAGATTCATTGCCCTACCTTTGGCATCTGACTGAAGAGCAGGTATCCCATTTTTTTTAGTAGACACACTCTTTTTCCAAGTAATATATTGCCCCTCTAACGTCACATCGAATTCCGATTCAGACTCCTGCTTATCTTTATCATTAGTAGTAGTAACCATTAACGTGCCAGTAATATCGTCCAAATTAGGAGTATGTGAGTCCCAGTTAGTCTTGAAAGATGTTCCTTCAGTGGGGGCAGGTATTCCAGCTCCATCCTCCATAAGGCTGGACATAGCCACTTTGGTGATTTTAACATCACCTATTGTTTTTAACCAACTCTTTGGCGTGCCATAATCGGTTATACCCGCTGAGCCTATGGCCCCTTCAGGCAAGAGGCGAAGATGGTTATCTTTGACTTCATAGAGGTTGGTAGATAAATCATTTTTCAAGGTTACGCGGGTATTCCACTCCACATCAAATGTATCTGTAGAATCCCACTCTTCAAATTTTATATTAAACCCTGTAAAAGAAGGATCGGACTCTTTTGCTTTTTTAGGCAAAAGGGTCAATACATATTTTTTATTGCGCTTCATTGCACTATTTGCCTGAACCTGAACGACACGTGTACCAGCAGAAGCCAATGGGGTGCCATTTTTTGGTGCTACTTCAATAGTAAAAGCAGGAGACTGATAAATATAACTCAGTAAGCCATCAGTTCCAGGAACCGGAGATAGATCACTTCCCGAACCATCATTTACAACCATATCTTTAAATAAGTAACCCTTATCCGTACGCACAGCTTTCAACTTATAAGTGAAGTCTTGAGCCTTAAAGCTTGCACCCTCACCTACTTTAACCAATATGGCAGACATGGCTCTTTTCATCGAAACCGGAACTTCAGCCACCGGATTGCTCAGATTTAATTTTGCAGCAAGCGATGCCATGGGAATGACCCCTCCCGATAAATCGCCAGCTTGAATAGTTGAAACGAAGTCTTTCAGTGCTGTTTCTGTAGTCACAGATTCTCCTACAGGAACATTGGCAACCAAATACGCTTTTACGTCCTTTTCTTCCATCAGATTTGTAGGAATAGTGACATTTAACTTATTATCACTAATATCGGTTCCTGTATAGTCTTGTTTATAGCCGGTTAAAGGAGTACCGTCTGCTTTGAAGAGATGCACCGACAAGCTGGTAATCTTAGTTTCTGCCTCAGAAAGCGTAGCCCTGGTGAACGAAGCGCTTCCTCCCGTGTCAAGACGAAACACGACTTTACCCGTTTGCCCCTTTACTACGGCTGAATCCGGAGTTTCCAACACCTCTTTTGTACAAGAGGCTCCTCCCACTACCATGGACGCAAGTGCCATGGCCATTAAATAATTCTTTTTCATAAATTAAAATAATTAAATTAATAAATAAACAACTTCTCAATCACATACGAAAAGATCTATATTATTGCGAGCATATAAACTCGTTAAAAACTTGTATTTATTTGTTGTTATTACCTCCTCTATTGAGCATAGCATTTCGGATCAACCGCTCTCTGTTAGTATATTTTTCAAGTTCCTGAAGATTCCATTCAGCCTCTTCAACTCCGGCGGAACGGGCCTGCAGAAGATACTTTGTAGCCTCCTCAAGATCTTCTTGGGAAATGAGAAGGACGGCATAATTGTTAAAGGCTCTCACGTCCTTATGCAACCCCAAGAGATATTTTTCGGCAGAAGCAATGTCTCCCTTCCCAAGAGCTATGGCGGCGGCATTGATTCGGGCAACCGGATCATCGGGAAACAGGCGTACGGCAACATCAAAAATCTTATGATAGTCAACAGAGCCGACCGGATATGTATTGGCTATTGTAAACAGTTCATTCAAACTCAATTTGTCCGGAGATACCTTCAAAACCTCTTTTCCCTCTTCGACTGTGAATGCCTTTACAGTATAGCTCAAGGTATAGTCTACCCGCCGTAACCGGGGAAAGTAATTTATGCTGATTGTTTGATAGAGACGTCCCTTGTCCAGTTGCCTGAGGCTGGCGTCTTTTGCATCCAAAGAAAGCGTTGAGTCTATGATTTTCAGAACCGTGTCTTTCCAGGAAAAGTCAGTCGCTTGAATCTCGTTGCGGAGGCCTTCCCAATCCTCTCCTCCGGATTCCGATCTGATTAGCTGTGTATCAATGGAATAATGGGAGGTTAAGTACCTTTTCAACGCTTCCGCTCGGGAACCGGAAAGTTTCAGGTTCAGGGCCGAACTTCCTTCCAATGACGCGAAACCTTTTACGATAATAGAGGTAATGGCAGCCTCTTTATCAAGCATCAGTGTATCAATACGACGGCGGATGCGCTCTATTTCTCGGGAATTATTCGCATAGTCGGGTAAAAGTTCTGACGAGCCTTGCTTGAACTCAAGAAAAGCACTGCCCGTATTGCTGCGATTCTTTACGGGAGTTGCATGCGGACGGACAAAAGAAACCTTCGTCCGCATTTTATACGGATCGGGAACGGGTATGAAGTCCATCTTCATGGCTTGTGTAGTCAGCCTCTTCGTCCAAACGGGATCGGTTTTACAACAATCCAGCAACTCTAAACGCAGAGACAGGGGCAGCCCCTTCATCCAGGCATGATAGGGGAAGCAGGTGGCGTACCGAACCTTTGCACCGGCTTTAGAGCGGGACCAGGTATTCTTTTCCGGAAGGAACCCATGGCGTTGAAGAGAAAGGAACTTACGCCGTCCCAACCAGCTGCCTCTATCCAAACAGACAACCTGGTCACCACTTTGCAAAACAGGGGAGAGTAAAAAAGATTCCCAACCGCGCATCCTTCGATTAAACTGCAAGTCAAGAACGAGATGGACAGAGTCTCCAACCTGCTCATACCGATTCATGCCGATAGAAACAGGTTCGGAAGAATCATTCATTAAACTTTGAGCAAGCAAGTTTAAACAAGAATTTAAAAGTAATATAACAAATGTTAGCTTTTTCATAAGGATATAATTAAATCAATATTATTTTAATAAAAGAGAAACCCCGTCGACTTAAGACAGAATACTTGCCAGAATGGTCCATCTCTTCAAAAAAACTCAGCTATATCCCCGATATATGAAATACGCGAATATTAATCTCTAATTAGTTACAAATCTATGGTTTAACCACGGAGATACTGTTTCAGCGAGAAATTGTGTAAAATATGGCAATAACTATTTGTGCTAAATAACTGACAAATAGTAGATTATATTTAGTTTTGCTGACGCAATCGCTGCAACAAGTAAGCTCAATAAAAAAAATATAAGTAATGAAACTTTTCTATGTACCCGATCACACCTCGTGTGCCAACTACGTGCCTGACACTGAATCAGGCTTTAAATTCATGTCTTTATCTGAGGGAGAATCAATCGAAGGTAGGGATGTAAAGCATAATACAATCGTATTCATACTAAATGGAGAAATAGAGTTGTCCTGTAACGAATTTCTTAACAAGAAATTTGTTACAGGGGACATCCTATTTTTAGTGCAAGCGTCTGATATCACAGGCAGAACCCTAAGTCCGGTGGAGATGGTGCTGTGTATTTTCAGTTCACCGACTATATCCTTATGCGAGAAGTATACGCTCAATTCTTATGTAAAAGATTGTATCAAAACGGTATACAACTTTAAACCGCTTGTATGCAGGGGAGTCATCCGAGAATTTCTGAAACTGATGAAGGAGTATTTAAGAGTCGGAATTAGTTGTACCCACTTGCATGAGATTAAGCAAAAGGAATTGTTTATCCTATTAAGAGCAATTTATACAAAAGAGGAGCTTGCGGAATTTTTCCATCCCATTATTGGAGCGGACATCGATTTCAGGGCAAAGATACTCGAAAAGTTTCATCTGGAATATACCATATCCCAGATTGCACATGAGCTGGCAATGAGCTCCAGTCTGTTTGCCCGGAAGTTCAACAGGGAATTCGGACTGACCTACTATCAGTGGGTGCTGAAACAAAAGGCCAAGCATATTAAGCACAAACTAATGGTTCATACCACAACGATAGGGGATATTATTAATGAGTTTCACTTTTCATCCCCATCACACTTTACCAAATACTGCAAGGCACAATTTAATTGTACACCTGTGGAACTAATAAAGAAACTAAGGAACTATGGATCAAAAAACTGAATCAAAACGGATTAAAAGGTTTTATATAATAATTATCCTTTTTTGTATAACGGGTAAGTCTGCGGAAAGGCATATCTTTGCAGTGTTAAAAATATCGGAGAAAACATTTACGGTTCATAAGCGGAGGGAATCAAAAAAGGCCTCATATATATCGGGGATATATCCATACAGATGGCAAATATAGCTATTATTTTAAGAATTCCTGCCGATACATAAATTAACAACTCGCATATTGATGTCATCAATTACGCCGGCATCAAAGGACCTGAGATAAATACGGGTCGTTTTTTCAGTGGTATGTCCGAGCCCTTCACTGATAGCAGCAATGGGAGCTCCTTCTTGTTTGGCTATCGTGGCCCAGCTATGCCGTGCCACATAAGTTGTAAGCGGAGTCGAAATGCCAAGCATGCGGCCAACCTCCTTCAAGGAGGAGTTTACCAAAGACAGAAGTTTGCGGTACTCAGTGTAGGACGGCTCACCTTGAGAAGACCCTATAAAAGGCAAAACGTAAACAGAATCATTATCATACTTATCCAACAGACTCTGCAAGGCGGGGATTATCCCTACTCGGATGGGCTGACGGGTTTTAGCGCGGGAGTAATAAATTGCAGTACCAACGATGTTGGACTTCTTGAGAAGAACGATATCTACAAAGGACATACCACGGGTATAAAAACTGAACAGGAACAGATCACGGGCAATCTCTAACCTGGGATTATCCGACAAATCAAGGGTGGAAAGACGATAGATACTCTCTTTCGGAAGGGCCCGTTTAACGGTAGGGAGAACATTCATCCGGACCTCATTAAAAGGATTGATGCTGCCCAAAGCAACCCCTTCTCTGCGGGCCTTGTTATAAATCGAACGCAAATTACGGAGATACATATGGATCGTATTGCCACAAACCCCTGATTTTTCGAGGAAACAGATATAGCGATACAAGAAACGATAAGTGATCTCACGAAAGGTCAAACTCTCTTTAGGGCAAAAGCGCTTCAGAGAATTGACCGTGCTTTGATAAAGGTTGGCAGTACCAAATCTGCCGGAAGCATGCTTGAGAAGAATTTCATTTGCAGCATAGACAAATACGTATTGCTCACCACGGGAACGGGTTACTCGTGTAGTGAGAGTTTCAAGGGTAACATTCTCAGCGCCCTGTTGGGCTATGCTACGCTCCAAAGCGTTCTTTTCAGCAAGAATGAAAAGGTTCATTTTCTTGGCATGAGCTTTCTTAAAAGGGCTGTCCGGGTGCCACAGAACACGTTCGGAAAGAGAATCGAAATCTTCCTCTCTGAGTTTGAAGCCTGAATAAATTAGTTTCTTACGCCGTTTGTGAATGATCCGGATAACCAAAGGGTATAAACCGCTGACCGATCTGCGGTCAGTATTAAGCATTGCTTTAATTGTTGTTCCCATACTTCATTAATTAATTTGGAACAAAGATACGCTACAGAAAGGAAAGCAAAAAAAGAAATCGCTATCAAAAACAGTATATCTGTTACTTACACTTTCTTTCAGCCACTCTTTCGGATTATATGGATTCACTCCATCTTGTTTATATATAAACCCTTAAATAGGATAAGATTGAAAGAGCTGTGCTCCATGATAAAAGCCACAAAGAAAGTCTTTCCGGACTTTTCTCTTGTAAATGGGAAGAAAAAAACAGTTGAAACCTGTAAGATAAGTGTTGGGTCAACGTAAAAATCTGAGGGTTGTAGTTCTATATCTATTTTCTTTATGTCGGGTGTTGGAAGTTTAGTATAAGCAAATGGATGCGTCTCGCATCGAAGTAGCCCATTTTTAATGGCTCCATTTATTCTCGCTTTAATATGACATAGGCGAATTTGGCGTCCTCCATCGCTATAATTATTTGCTTTCATCCATCTGTCGAAATGCTCTATAGTGATATGATTCATTATAATCATTGGCACATCACCTTCGGCCGCTTCGAATACTTTTAATGTATCTTCGTTCATTTTTGCATAACTTTCCCGGCCTTCTGACAAAAGCTCTTTTATACGATTGCGCATAAAGTCATTAAAGGTGATTATAGAAGGGACTGCGTTTTCTTGTTGGATAAGTATCGTCTTTAATTGAGATGCTGTATAACAGTCGCTATTCTCAATGTAGGATAACCTTTCTGTGTCTTTTTTCAATTCAAAGGATAGTCTTTTATTCATCATTGCAGCGTCCGTACGAGCAACGACTTTTCCGTTATACCATTCTGAAACGTCGTTCAGTTGATATTCCGTTTTGATATATGCCTTTTGTTTTTTGGCTGAGATGCGCAACAAAACAGGAAATTTATTTTCTGCTGTTGGCTTTGCTGTTAGAATAGTGAATGATAATGTTGCCATAAGCTATTGTTTTGTGACAC
>USSR01000312.1 GCA_900557355.1 uncultured Bacteroides sp. | reverse complement strand
GTCGTTCAGCTTGACCGCCACGGCCAGCGGATTGCCCTTTATGCGGGCAATATAACGGTCGTAGGGCTCCTCTTCGGCGTGGGTCAAACAGCGCAGCGCCTCAATGATTCCCGGCGCAAATCCCTCGGCCACCAGCTCCTCCAGCGTCCAGTCGCTGTCCTCGACCACATCGTGCAGCACCCCGACGATCTTCTCTTCGGGGGTTTTGCCCGCGGCCATGACCCGCAGCGGGTGGCCGATATAGTCATTCCCGGCCTTGTCGCGCTGGCCGCGGTGCGCCTCGGTGGCAATCTCGATGGCTTGTTCCAGGGTACTCATGCTCTGCTTCGGTTTATGGACGGCCTTCGGCGCGTCTTATCCAAGACAAAGATACGAAATTTGCCGACAGTCGGAAAGCGGGTCGACCCGCCTGCGGCAATAAACTACAACGATACACACCGCCCGACAGACGCTTTGCCGCAAAAATCGGCAGCCGTTGGCGGTTTTCCAATTTAATTTCCTATTTTTGTAGATGGTTCCGTGCCGATCCGCGGAACTAACATACTACGAACGTTTAATTACGTTTTCTTCCGTACTCAAACTTCGCAACCTTGACACACCGGAAGGGATGTAACGGGACGCCTCGTGGACGCATGTATTGTGCCCGCAGGCCTTTGGCTTGCTATGTGCATGATACGCGTTTCGCGTGGGCTGTTCGTGTTGCTTATTTCGGTGTGGGGCAGCGAAGGCCTGAGTACGGGGTAAGTCAATGCGGCAACCCACGTTTTTTATGGCTTTCGATTACGATTACACGGGCAACCCCGCCCTGCTCGGCCGCCGGAAGGTCGCCTTCTTCGCCTCGCGCGTCGTCTCGCCGGCCGTCGAGGAGCAGGCCCTCCGCTGGGCCGAAGCGTGTTGTGCTACCGACCGTGTCGTAATCAGCGGCTTCCAGTCACCGCTCGAAAAATCCGTCTTTGAACTCCTGCTGAAATCTCGCCATCCGGTGATCTGGGCCCTAGGGCGCGCCCTCTACCGCCGTTACCCTCCCGCCGTCGAAGAGGCACTGGCCGAGCAGCGCATCGTGATCTTTGCCGTCCGCAACGCCCGCCGGACCGGTTGGCAGACCGCCCAAACCCGCAACTACACCATCGCCACGATGGCCGAAGAGAGCGTCTACGCCCTCCGCACGGACGGCCGCCCCAGCTCGCTCGACGTTCTCTACGGGCTGGAGTTGGGGCGTAAACCGGTGCGTTGTTTTTGATGGGAGTTGTCGCTTGGTTCACGACTTTTCGCTAGTACAGACACCTTGTCCTTAGTGGCATTTCTTTGGCGAAGGTCAAGGCTCAGCAGATACATCTCGAGTAGTTATGTTGGCAATCATAGTTGCTGAGTTCTTGGACTCTGGCAAAAATCCCACCCCTGACTGTGATCAATTTGCAGGTATCATTCTCCTGTCAATAGAGCATCGTAAGCGCCTTATTCCCCGCAGAAGATTGGTTAGAAACTCCTCCAGGAGTTAAATGTAATTGGCGTCAATTTTACGAAATTGCCCGTAGAAGGTGGATAATAGAGCAGCATTCCCATCTTTCCTGCATCCATTTCGACGATTCGCAATGGCGTGTCTAGGACCTGCGTTTGGAGACAACCGATCATTGAATGAGCCCCTGATTTTTCGGACCTGGTCAGAAAGCGGCCGTATTCCACCTTCGTAAATCAGGCCATACAGCATTTACTGGCCGAGGCGGTTTTGGACAGCGAACCCACCTTGATTGCGGAGAGCAATTGGGTCTTTCATATTTTGAGCAAACAGTTTCGAGGGCCGTCGGCGATTCATCAAGGGCCGAAACGTAAGAGGATGTAACAATTCTCTAATATATCGTCCCCTGCCGCAAAGTTTCCGAGAAGAATCATCAGTTGTATAGGGACACGTGACACTAGCCATTGCCCCACGCATAAAATATGGCTGGTAGCAGATTCTGAGCCAAGGACAAAAACACAATCAGGCTCGTCAAAACGAACCTGATTGATAGTATAAAACGAAACTATTTACGGAGGAGATGTCCCTAAATGAGAAATATCAGCCCAGAATATTCTGTCCTACTTGCTAGTTTTACACTTATACATTATCTGGGCTTCTCCTTTAGAGTAACGAGTTTAAATCATGACCAGCTTGATCTTTATAGAAGTCAATATAATTACCAGTATATTCTTTCCCTATACGATTGTATAATAGCTGACATATTTCTTCTAAGGTTTTACCTTTATAATATTCGAATTGTTGAGGAGCCTCTCGAACTCCATTATTAATTGTTATACTTTCAATAGAATCTCCTTTTGCTTTTGATAGCTTTCTATGGCCATCAAAATCCACAAATGAATAAAGAGGCGTTTTCAAATTGATTTTTATTTCACATTTAGTAGCATCATTTTCATCAAGAAATAGATATACAGCATTTTCTACGGCTATAATTTCTTTGATATCTAATTTTAGTATATGCTGTTTTACTTTGGGTATTACTTTTATAATTGCATCTAACTCTGTGCGGTATATATTTGTATCTATACTTCTATGTGACAACGGATTTAACAATGTTCCTAAAGATAATATTATGGTTTGAATATCATCAGTGTCTCCATCCATACATTCAAAAAGAGATTTGGCAGCATCTATTTTTCCTCTCAATTTTTCTTTGGATAAGCCATCATCAGTTCTAGATATATATTTGGGGAAGAGCTGAATTAGTTCTTCAACCGATTTTCTCAAATAATTTGCAGAAGCCGGATAATCAAATTTTTTATAATGGTATATTGCGCGTGTATAGGCATCCTCTGAATCATAGCTAATTGGGTTGTTCGTGGGAAAGTTATCGTTATATATCTCTTTAAACAGCCAAGCACTTTCATAACCTTTAATTTTTTGCTTGACAACTTCTTTAACTAATTCAAAGAAGGCTCTATCATGAGTAAATAAATATATTTTATATTGATTTACCACTTTCCCCAGCAAATAATCTACAACTTTAGACCGATTGCTCATATCCAGGCTGATAAGCATATCGTCCAAAGCCAAGAAACGACCGTCAGGAGCCGCCACTAAATCTAATAATGAGAATCTTATCGACAGAATTATTGCGGTTAATTTAGCCTCATTAAGCTGGGTCTGAGGCTTTTCCATATCAATCCAGGTTCCATCCTCTTTCTTCTCTTTAATAGTCAATCTGATTACAGGAGGAAGAATTTCCATCACTCGTCCTACTCGTTCTTCTTGTATTACATGAGCTACAGATGTTTGTTGATATCTATATCCATACCTCAACCAATAAGATTTATTTGGTTGAGGTATTTTATCTTTGTTATTTTCATAATTGAGTTCTATTGACAACTCCCTGTCGTCTGAATCTCTGAAATGATTATTATATATTTTGCTTACTGATGATGAGGCATTTATACCATCCTTATGATTTATTTTTTCAATAATCCTTAAAACCTCCTGATTAAATTTTTCAATGAGCTCGTCATAGCCGGGATCTATTTTCCGACTTTGGCCTCTTCTTTGAATTCCAGCTACAACTTTATCATAAAGTTCACTGATATATTTAGACCTATCGTTTGTAAATGTAAACGGTAAAATATCTTTGATAAAAACAGGGAACAGGTCTATATATTGTGAATTACGAAAGCTGAAGCAATTAAACAGGAATTTATGATTAATAAAAACACACTCTGCATTCATATCTCTTAGAGGAGAGATGGCTTGTGCCGGAAGTTCTTTATATCCATCTTTTGACAAATGATATTTTGTAACACCACCCTCTAACTCCACCTCTATATATGGGTCTGCAGTTGTTGTATATTTATTTACAAGACTCTCTGGATTATTTTTGTCAAAATAAATAAATCCTTTATCGTGATACTGACTCTGCAGAAGGGCATGTAAAGCATAATATATCGAAGACTTTCCGCTGCCATTCTCTCCATACATGAGCAGATTTTTCCCATCTAAAGCCAATTCAAACTCTTCGGGAAATGCCTTGAATCCATCGATCCGTATTTTGGTTATCGCTGCCATACTAATGCTGAATAATGGGTTTGAGATACTCTGGACTGCGCGAAACAAATAATTTCAATCGTGCTCTTGCCGGATTATCAGTCATAAAGATATTGCTGTGAACGGAAATAATGATATTGTTTTTATCTTGATCAGACAGTCCTTCAATAGGTTTGATCTGTTGATAAAGATAGCTCATAATATCAATCTCCCGCTCTTTCATATGCTCCCTAAATAAAAGTTCATAAACACATCCATCGATGATTTTCTCAAAGAGATCTATGAACATAGAATTCAAAGAAACAAAAGAGTCTGTTTGATTGGGATTCTTCAGGAATACCAGGTAATCATATAATATCGAAAGTAAATCTTGCTCTTCCCTAGTAGCTTTAGGTATATAGAGTTTTCGCACATTTGCAGGTTTGACCTCTGCAAATGTTCTCCCTTCTTCCTGAGTCAGTTTCTTATACAAATAATCGGTCAGCGTTGAGTTGAGCACGGCTGCTATGTACTTATAGCTGTATCGCTCGGAATTCTTCTTAAATACTAAGATGCTATTCAGCACATAATATCCCGATTCATCATATACACAACGGATGCTGTCGGATGTTTGCCGCATAATGATTTTGGGCTCTTCAAATAATTGATCATACCTTGGCCAATGCAAGCACCACCATGGTAGAGTCCCCTTTCGGGTCTCTCTCTTGCTTGATAATTTATCCTGATAAGGCAATAAATATTGATAAATGTTGGGATACGTGGGCGTATTGGCTGATTTCGTTGAATATATAATCAGTTGATTTGCATCTTTAACGACGTATTTATCTATATCAGAGCCAATTAACACTTTGCGCAATATGTCTTGTTCAAAATGTTTTTCTCGTGCAAATTCTTCTGATATACGGAAAATCTTATCACCTCCGGTTGATATTCCGCTTGCCATCTCTTCAGCCAAAGAATCTATCGTAATACCGTTCTGACGAATCGTATTTAAAATATCAATGTCGTTATTGGATATGCCAAGGACGTATGCCGGGATAGACTTGATCTTATCTATTGCTATTTGCTCAATATTCTTATCCCAGTCGATATCCTTTATGTTATAATTTCTGTAATCTGAATATTTGACATAATAGTCCTCGACGTGCCTTTTTTGTGCGATAAAAATGCAAGTCGGAACATCTGCATTCTCAAATGTATTATCCCCTAAATTAATCGCTCTAATAAGTTGATTCGAGAACAGCAGTAAAGACCGGGTATTTTCGTTCTCGTTTTGGAAAAACATGTTATTAGGTACGATATAAGTAACTATGGCACCAGGCATGGCAAGACGAAACGCTCTGGATATAAAATAGCAGAACGTTTCGGGGGTACGCATATGTACATCAGCGTATTCCTTTTTATAGGTCGCCTTTTCCCACTCTGACAATTTTGCCCCAAAAGGAGGATTGGCGATTATAATGTCAAAACCCATAAAACGCCCCTGCTCATCGAGTAGCGTAGGAAATTCAAATCTCCACTCGAATGCATTTTGGTAATTGAGACTTGTTTGTTTCTCTGGCAACTCCTTTTGCTTCTCAGCATACCTCTTTTGTAGCTCCTTGATGCGTTTCTTTTGTTTGGCATCAAGAGTGCCAAATAGTCGAGGTGCTGTCAGTTCGGATAGTTCCTTGCCTATGCGTTGTATTGCAGTGCGAACTTCTTCAATAAGCAACGTCCGGAATGTCCGTTTGACTTCTTCAATAATGGTTCTTAACTCTTCCTTCTTTTCATGGTTGGACTCGTTCGTAAAGGCCTGAACCTTTTCTTTGTACTTATCCAACGACATTGGATTGTTTGCGTGCGTTTTGTTATATTCTACAAAAACATCATCTAAGGGCATCTCCAAAGAATATCGGCTCAGGAGTGAGTTACCGCACATGATCTTGTAATCGAGATTCGGCAGAGGTTCTGACTCATGGGCATCGACGACCAATGCCAGCCAAAAACGCAGACGGGCAATATCTACCGCACCTTGCTCAATATCGACACCGAAGATGTTGTTTTGAATGATTTCTCGCTTCGTTCTAGTAGAGTTGAAGTCGCCGTGAGGTTCCGCATGAGGATGCAAATTATGTATTGAATGATATAGCACATAGAGAATGCCCATCGGGAAAGCTCCCGAGCCAATAGCTGGATCGCAAACTTTCACACCTCTAAGCAATTGAGTGAATCGTACTGCAACATCCCTTTTTTGCAACTCGGGACTCACAATCCCATCGTTGATCAGATGTTCAATTGCCGAAGCGTACTGCCCATCAGGCTCATGGCTTTTCAGATATTGGATGACACTTTGGCGGCACATATACTGCACAATCTCCTTGGGTGTATAGAACGCCCCCTTATCCTTATTATCCTCCAACAAGTTTTCAAAGATGTGTCCCAACATTTCGGGATCAATGCCGACCTCGTTGTCATCAGGATCATTTTCGTCAATAGTGAAATTATAGGTGTCAAAGAATTCAAACAATTGTTTGAAATACTCTTGCGGAAATACAGATCTGCATTTATCAATATCATCCTGCTCGAATAAACCTCCGTTCAAATAGGGAATATTCTCCCAACCAGGAATTAAAGAAAGATCCCAATCGTGTCTTTTAGCATTAGTTACACGTTCCGATGCAGAAGTATTCAGCAAACCGAAAAACATTGGCTCCCCTACTTTGTCGAGGAAATCGGCTTTAATAGCATCGGAAGAATTAGTATACAAATTACTCATGTAGCGATAATCTCCATTGAGCCAACCTTTCCGCTGCACAAAATACAAGAATACGATTCGTCCCATCATCTTCTTGACATAGTCGCGAATCGCCTTGCCCTGATCCTCATACTTTATAAAACTCCGCTGCATTTCTGGATCATTCTGGAGAAAATCACAGAATCTTTTATATTGCGCTTTATACTGCTTAAAGAAGTTCTCATTGAGAATCTCAACTGAGAAGCGGCTTTTCAGGTCTGAGACACTTTGAACTCTTGTCTTTTTAAGCAGATATTCTCTGGGTGTACGTGCTGCTATACCTTCCCCCAAATAATAGGAATATCGACGGGGATTGGAATAGGACCGTTTGATTGTACCATCTTCAAGCTCATCCAATTCGATGGATATTAAAGAAAAACGATAATTCGCATCATTATTCTCTGGCACAAAAAGAACCAACGCTCTTCGTTCCCGTTTGTCTGCCATAAACTGGAATATCTCCTTTGACAGGCTAACGCGAGCATCGTGCATCGAGCTATGACGAGCCTCATACACAGCCAGACGAAGCGATGGGCATACACCCAACTTCGTAATGGTTTTGATATACTTTGTCGTTTGCAGATTTTCGACCTCGTTTACTTCAGGCAGAAAGTCCGCCTCGGGCAAAAAATCATTTTGCAAAAAACGAACAAATTCTGTTCGATTATATTTCGTGCTAAAATTAATCATAACGGCAATCTTATTTTAGTTGTTCTGCGAGAATCAAGGTTTCATCGCCTTCGAACACTTTGTTCATTTTTCCTATTACACGATTCAAGTATTCCTGAGTGATTCTTTCCATCACCCTATCGGCTCTTTTAGCTGTATGCTTGTTGATAAAACGAATCTCCTCACCCGTCAAGCCTCCTATGTCAAGCACCGTTAGCAGGTCGTTCAAATAATCTTTAGGAAGAATCGCCTTATCCATCCATATATATAATCGGTCGCGCGCCATAGCCTGCGATTTTTCGTCTGCATCGGGCTTTCCGCTTCGGAACAAACGAGTTTTAATATATTGATATATCGGATTGAACTCGTTGTCTACTTTTAATGGTTCCTCTGAAACAGAAT
>USSR01000311.1 GCA_900557355.1 uncultured Bacteroides sp. | reverse complement strand
CGACCCCCTGCTCCCAAAGCGGCGTGATAATAAAGGATATTCAGCTACATATCAGTCAATTATAATGATGCGAGCTAACCATTTCAAAGATAGTTCAAAGAACGCTCTTTTGGGGGCTTCATTTTAGCCCTTTCTAACTCATGATTTAAGAGAGCAATTTCTTGCTTTTGAACTCTGTTTTCTCGCAGGACTTTCCGGAGTTGTTGCCGGAGTGATGCGATTATTTTGTCTTTTTCTTCCATATATTATATATTAAGATAAAACACTATGCTATTACAAGAACTTCACATCTATTCAGAGCAGTCTTCATCTAATACAAAAGTTTCCATCAAAAATAAGGATGGAGAAATTCTTTTTGAATATTGCTATTCCAATGACGCAATTCCAACTTTTAACCCTATTGAACTCCTTAGATTATCCTTAGAAGGAGATATTGGTGTTTTATTTCAAATGAAAACTAGTATATCCCAAAAATCAAAAAAAGATGATTTTCGGATCAGTTGCGAGCAATCTCGCAGTGAAACCAGTCGGATGAATCAATAATTGCCAGGTATATGTAGTTCTTTCTTTTGCAACCATAGCGACTCGTTTGGCATTATAACAAGAATATCAATCGGGAATCCTACATTATCCTTTTTATAGGTAAATCTCATGTGCTGAATAGTCGTACTGATAAGAAAATAGACATATTCAATTGTTTCCTGCAATGAAAGTTCGTTATACCTACATCTTTCTATGTTGATATCATAATATAAACCATCTGTTCCCCTATATGCCACATCTTGCGAAAACAGGTCAACAATATCTACTTGCCCATCATAAATACAGCCGTCACGTTCAGAAACATCTTTGATATGGCTTTCTTTATCGTTATTGTCAAATTTAGAAACATATCTTTTCCCGTTTTCATATCCGCATATATGAAATATAACATAATACTCTTTGCCTTTGGCTTGATTGTTGACTATATTTTTTAAATCAATTTCAACTTGAAGTAAAGTTATATTTTCCTCTTTTTTAGACCATATATATTGGTCGATTAAAGAACTTAGAAGAATACCATTAATTATCGCATCACCGCAAGTTGATATTCCAATTTTCTTATTTAACAAGAATAGTTTATTCCCACAATGGCTATGTTTATATAGTTCTTTTCCTTCTTGTGTGAAATTTGTTGTAATACAACTATCGGCACCTATTACAATACCTTCCTGTGTATATGCAGTTACTATTAAAGACATATTTAAACTATTTAATTGTTCAATCAATAATATTTATTCTTTATTATCAGGAGCTTTATTCTTGTTTTGATTATCTAATTTCATTTTTGTTTCCCACTTGGCAATACTTAATTTATTTTGTTCTATTATTCTTTTTCTTTCTTCTTCAATTTCAAGGAATTCATCTATGTATTTTTGAGGGATGCCGGTCTTATTCGACTCTAAAATTCCCGCTTTTAATTTTGCAAATAAATTATCTCTAGAGAATTCTAAATCAGAAAAATTCTTTTGTATATATTGATTGAAAGGATTGTCTCCATGTCTTTGTTTCTGTAAATTGTCGAAATCTGAAATTATACGTTTTAATGCCGATAAACACTTATCTATATTTACTTCAGCGGCGCAACCATATTTACAATAACAATTAAGAGAGTTAACTAAACTTCCATAAGCGAAACTGTAATTGTCAGACGTTGCGTCGTCTTTAAGAATTTTAGCATAAGCTTCTAAGTAAGCTATGCTTCCTTGTATATATAATTCATTCTTTTTGTAGATAATATTTTGAGTTTCATTTATCTTTTGTTGAATCATATTATCTATGTTATCCGTTGTTTCTTTGAGTTCTGCTTTAGTCTTTTCCATCTCCTTTTTAACTTCATCTTTAAATCCTATATAACTAATGATTTGCCATCCAAGCAATATAGTAGTAGACAATGCAAGGATACCGACTAATATGCCTAGCCAATCAGCTTCCATCGGAGTGGTTCTAAAAAATGTAAATCCTGCAGCCAGTAAAGCGAAAAATAAGGCAATTGATGATAGCCAAATGGATATTTTATTTTTCATCTTCTCTCACGCTTAAAATCCGCCATTGTACCATTCCTGATTTAATTGTTTGGTTTACATAGTCTTCAACCCATTGCTCGGCGCATTGTTTTAATACTGTACTACTATTTACATCTGCAGAGAAAGGTAATTCGTAAGTAGTATCATTCAATTCAAATTTTACAATATAATCTTTCATAACATCACATTTTAGTTACACAATCAATTAACTAGACTACTAATTTTTATCTGATACTAGTCTATTTTCCTATTTCTTTTTGAATATCAATTAACTCATAACTAGTACTTTTCCTTCCATCTTTAAAAGTAAAATTGCGCTCAAGAATCATCATGGTACAATTTTCATTAGAATATCTTCTAATATATTCTACAATCATATCCTCATCAATATCTTCACTTATTTTACCATGTTTTATGTTGCCATCTTCATCCAAAAATTCAAATTTACCAGATTCAACAAATGCTCCTTTGAAAACACCATTTATTCTTATGTTGTTTTCTTGACAATGTGTTGATGTAGTTCTTGCGTACCCTGTCATATTATCATCTACACTTAATTCCACATAATGGCTACCCGATTCCATTTTTAGCATACTATTTTCTGACGCTAACTCCTTGAAGAAATCTTTTAAATAAGTAAACATTCTGCTAGGATGATTGGAAACTAATTTCTCATACTGTTCTTGGTCAGTAGCTGTAGCTTGGATAATATCCATGACTTCCTTAATAGAATTAGCTGCGTAATCTTCTGCAAAAAGGTCTTCATTATTCATTAAAGAGAGTTCAAAACCAAATGAACCTTGAGGTAAACCTGTTAGAAACATTTCTCCCATTTTAGTTTTCCCCAGTTTACCTCTTTTTCCTATACGTTCTTCTCCATAGGCATCATAAACTATTTGGGTCTTTATCATACCTTGTATCGAACTCATTGTTTTGCTAGCAAATGAAGACTTTATTCCCATAGAACCCAAAACTGCATTTCCCGCAAATAGTAAACTAATCTTTGCTTCTACAGAATGTTCTTCTAATTCCTTTAGTTGTCTTTTTATATCTTCTATACGATTTTCTAAGGATACTTTCATTAATAGACTATCCTTAGAAACTTCTAATAATTGTTGTGTTTCAGTTAATTGCCACTGAAGCCACTCTTTTTTTGAATGATTTCCCATAATCATAGTGAATTTAAAAAGTTTAAGGCTTCATTATCTGAATCAAGGGTATTGTACAATGGTAACTCAATCATACCTTTCCATACCCCAGCCCTATTATGACTAAACAATTGAATCCAATATTTGGTCATTTGGACAGTCATTAAAGGATTCTGGTCAAATATCACAAGATAGTGGTCTACATGATATTGGCTTTTTGAAAGAGAGGGAGATGCAAATGCTGGAAATTTAATAATTATATCTTGCTCGAGTTGAGGAGATATCTGTGATATAAAACTCACCACATCAATATCATGTGGAGCTCTTTTTTCTGACGCTTCAATATTCTCTGTAAAACTCCCATCAATCCATTGGAATCCATTTACAATATTCTTTTTACATGCCTCTAATCTAAAATAGATAAATCCTTTTAAAATCTCTATTCTTTCAGATGATGTTGCAAACTTTTTACAGAATTCCATAATATCTGTTTTATATGGTGATATTTTACTAGTATCTGTGGGATTCCCTAAATGAGGAGGGAGCACGTTGTTATAATTAAAATCAGGAATTGAAGCCATAATATTTGTGCTTTATATTATAATATTTTGTTTGTGATTACTCCCTTAACGAGAAATACCCGGAGTATCTTAGCTTTGTCTATTACCATCTCGTCGAACTCTTCTAGGTTCTTTGGGACTAAGCGCCACTTGTTGGGATTATCCTTGCAGTTACGGATATACTTCACGGTCCTGTAGTCATCTGTAATAATAAGGTATGCCTCTCCGGGAAGAACACTATCCAAACCTACCTCCTTGATAGCTATAATAGAACCATCATTGATATCCGGGATCATAGAGCGTCCATAAGCTGGTACCGCACAATCGCAATTCTGAAAAGCGGGAATGTGCAGGTAGTAATTTGGAATATTAGTCTGATCGTTGGGAAGTTCGTCATATCCCATGGTAACATCAACGTCATAATAGGGAATTCCTTTTGTACTTGAAGCTTTGTCAACGTCTGTATTCGTTATTAATGTCTTTTGAGGATATATCATTTCACCCTTTTCTTCAATTATCCAAACTTTGTTTATATTCTTGTTTAATGAACATAAACGTTCGATAAAATCATTAGGTAATGGCACTTTCCCATTTATCACTTGCGAAAATGATGACTTATTTGAGTAGCCTAGCAGTTTACCAACTTCTTCTTGATTATCTGCAACACGTTGCCCTATTAACCACTTTATTGCAAGTTTTATCCTTTCGTTTATTGTCATACAAACTTAATTTATATTAAAAAACTAAACATTGTTTATATATAAAGTTGTTTTCTATATAAACATAATTTATATTTGCACTATAAAGTTAACGCAAAACATTGATAACGCCAAAATAAAAGGGCAACAAAGTTAACTAAATAGATTATTTACTCTAAAAAAGACAAGATATGAAGAATCTAAATGAAGTAATGCGCATCCTAGGCGGAAGTAAACGTTTTGATTTCGAATACAATGAGAACGGATATTCCTGTATTCTAGTAGTTTCAAGTTACCACTCCGGTGAAGAAGTAAGACTCGACCTTTCTAAACTTGATGACGAAATGCTTGAAGCCTTGCAAGTAGAAGATAAAGATAATAAAGAAATGGAAGATTAAGTCATGAAAGTGAGAATCAAGAATGTAATCGGTTCAACTGGTAACGAATGGCTTCTATGGGAGCTAAAAAAGGAAGCAGGAGTAAAAGAAGGAGATATAGTTGAGGGTAAATTCAATCCTAAAAATAAGGCAGTAGACTTTACTAGGGGTACAACAGAATGTGTCGCTTGGCTCGGAGAAACTTGCGAAGAAGTTAAAGACTAAAATAATAAAGCATGCAGGTTTAGTTTTCGATGCAAACCCTTTGAGAATGCGCCTTCCGGTAATGGAGAATCTGAAAGAGGTTACGAGATAGAATGAATCTTTAATCATCCGCGCAACAGCGATACGTTGTCCTTGGCAGGCTTGGTCGCTTTCCAGGGAACTAATTACTATAATATAATAATGTATATGGAAAATCAATTAGAAACTATCAAAGCTAATCTGCCTTACGGATACGAAAAGCAGATTGCGAAGGAGGTAGGATGCTCACAAGGTACAGTGCACAATATCCTCAACAACAAACCTGCTTCCGCTCGTTCAACCTACAAAGCTAAAGTATTGAATGTCGCTGTAAGAATGGCTAATGAAGCCCTCGAAGCTACAAAAGGAGTTTCCAGAGCGGCAGCCGAATTAGAGATTTTGCATCATGGATCTGCAAGCTGATTCTACCTTAACCAAGAGGGAAAATCAAATAGCAGGATTGGCTGCCTGTGGCCTAGCAAAGAAAGAGATTGCCGACAGATTAGGTACTGCCTATGGTACGGTAAATGTCCTGCTCGACAAGGCTTATAAAAAGACAGGAACCAGCAAACTGAACGAACTTGGTGCTTGGTGGATAAATAGAGTGTTTGCTCTAAATATTGACTTCAAGCAATTGCAAAAATCGCTAATCGCTCTCTCATTTCTTGGAATTATTGCTTTTCAGATTGCATTTGACTGCAACAACGACCTTAACCGGAGTCGGCGGGCAAGAATACGAAGAAATAGGATTGAAGAAGTATATGAACTCTAATCAATATTAATCAGGCAGCATAGCATAGAGATGCAGATGTGTTTCAGTAATCAAAAGCTCAACACCATTCAAAAGTTAAACAAAGAAACAGTCTAATTAGAGATTATGGAAAATTGCTTCGAAATGATGGTCGCACGATGTATTAAGATCGGAACTGTTCAAACGTTGACGATGTTAGGGCTACTTCCCGAAGTAGTAACTATATCACAAGCGGAAGATATATATGGAAAACGCCTTATAACAGAATGGCGCGAAAAAGCATGGATTAAGTTTTATCCGGCAAATAATAAGGAAAGAGGAAAATATTATGTGAAGCGGTCAGAGCTGGAAACAGCTAGCGCAATGATGGATTTGCATAATAAAGTTCCGGACAATATCATCAAACAATTAATGCAGACAGCTGTATGACACAAGTTAAACAAGGATCTTCCTTATTAAAGGAATTACAGGATAAGATAGGAAAGCAGTTGGATGAAAGAGAAAGCGCTATTAAAAATTACAGTCCTTCTCCCATCAAATGTAGTTCATCAAAAACAGATATCAGAAAAGAACCTACAGCTGAAGACATACTCTTAATGGAAGAATACAGCCGTGGAGTATACCAAGGAGACTAATAAATAACTAATATTTAAACAATTATGAGTAACATTATTGAAATTAAAGTGGAGGAGCTTAACGCACTTCCAGCAACGAAAATTGTCGAAAATGAAAATGTACAGACGAAATTTATTCAAATGTACAATGCTATTTGGGGTTCTCAAATGGGGGAACAGATTTACCACAAGGAAGTATTTAATTTCCAGAAGGTTCTTCGTGAGAATCCTTCGCTGGCTGAATGTAGTAAGATGTCACTGTTTGGTTGCTTCCTCGATATGGCTGTAAATGGGCTATCACTTGATAATACATCACATCCTCATTGTTATCTCATTCCACGAAAGGTAAAAACGGGCCAAAAAGATGAACGAGGATTTGATAGATATGAAAAAAGAGCTAGTGTCTCTGTTACTGGTTATGGAGAACTGACCATGCGCATGCGTGCTGGGCAGATTCGATATGCGGATAATCCGGTTATAGTTTACGAAGGAGATATATTCTCTATCAGTCTGGATAATGGTGTAAAGAAGATTACTTATTCAGCCGCTATACCTCGTAAGTCTTCTAATGTAATAGGGGCATTCATTCGTATAGTTCGTTGTGACGGATCTGAAGACTATCAATGGTTACTTGAAGGTGATATCCAACGCCTGGCTAAGTTTTCAGCAAAAAACAACTCATACTACAACAAAGATGGACAACGAGTAGAAGGCAAAGCTAATGAACTGTATTATTCGAATAGTGGTGGTGTTGATCCGGGATTCCTTGAGAACAAGATGATAAAGCACGCTTTTGATGCTTACCCCAAGGTGCGTACCGGAAAGTATACTATGATGGCGACAGAGCAGGAAGATGAAGAAGTTATCGATTATGGCATTGTTGATGAAGAAAAGGTTAATGAGCCTGTTCAATCTACAGCCTCTGCAGATGATACCAAAATACCTTTTGGGGAAGAAAAACAATTAGACGCTCCGGAGCCCGTTCAAGTGGCAGTATCTGACGATGATGCAGACGGAGGCTTCTAGCTATTACTAACCAATTTAAGAAAACAATTATGGCAACAGAATTAATCAAAATAGACGAAGTAAAAAACATTTTTTCATCATTTCCCGAAATTATGGGAAGGAATACTCTCTCCGTAAAAAAATGTAATGAAGCAGGGCAGGTTCTCCTTGATACAATCGAGGGAGAAGGTATGAATGAAACGATAGATCAGGCTGCAGCTGACTTCTTGAAAAAAGTAAATACTACTCTCAAGAATATGGACGAACGTCGCAAGCCCATCACGCAGATATTCGACAAAGTTCGTTCTTTCTTTACTTCACAAGAAAAAGAAATTGATCCTAAGGATTCTTCTACAATCCCCGGAAAGCTTGTAGCAAAGCGCAATGAGTATGCTAAGTTCAAATATGAAGAAG
>USSR01000310.1 GCA_900557355.1 uncultured Bacteroides sp. | reverse complement strand
CTTCTATATAGTGATGTCCTCGTTATCCCCAGCATTTCCGCAGCCAACGTGATGTTTCCTCCGCATATCCGCAGCACCTCATTGATAGTTTCCCGTTCCATTCGTTCCAGATTATATTTTTCTTTTTCGGGAATGGCATTGGAAGATTGAGGCGAACGTAGCATGAAATCATCTGCCGTCAGCATTGTTCCTGTAGAAAGGATGACGGCACGCTCGATGGCATGCTCCAGTTCACGCACATTGCCCGGCCAACGGTAAAGTTGTAGCATCTTTCGTGCTTCTTTGGAAATTCCCCGAAGTTCTTTCTTATACTTCTTCCGATAGCGTTGGAGAAAGAAATCGGCTAACAGGAACAGGTCGTTCCCACGTTCCCGCAAAGGCGGAATACGAATTTCAATCGTATTGATGCGGTACAGTAAATCCTGGCGGAATTGTCCGTCATCGATGGCACTGTATAAATCCGTATTTGTGGCACAAATCAACCTTACATCTACAGGATAGGAGGTGGTAGAACCGAGCCGTGAACTCTTTCTCTGTTCAATGACCGAAAGCAACTTCGCTTGAAGCGGAAGACTCAGATTGCCGATTTCATTCAGAAACAACGTTCCGCCTGAAGCTACTTCCACACGTCCCGGCTTATTCTTGCGGGCGTCGGTAAATGCACCTTTTTCATATCCGAACAATTCGCTTTCGAACAACGTGTCCGGAATACTTCCTAAATCGATAGGTACGTAGATCTCATTCTTGCGGGGGGACTGTTCGTAAACATAGCGGGCAATCAAGTCTTTACCTGTTCCGTTTTCTCCCAGGAGCAAAAGGTTCGCATCTGTTTCGGAAAATTTTCTTATCGTCTGAAAAATAGCTTGCATGGCGGCAGATTCACCGATGACGCGTGTAGGCTCAGGGGGAAGAGTCAAAGCTTCTCTTTGTTCTTTTAAAGTCTCCTTCTGTTGTTTCAGGGTTTCTACTTCCGTCCGGCTGAAACTGAGTTGCAGGGCGGAAGACACGGTGGCTATCAGTTTCTCGTTTTGCCAGGGTTTGGGAATGAAATCTGTGGCACCTTGCTTAATGGCCTGAACTGCCTTCTCCGTATCCGCATAGGCGGTAATGAAGATGACAACAGCTTTCTCGTCCAGCTTCAGTATCTCGTCCAACCAATGGAATCCCTCTTTCCCACTGACGGCATCCCGACGGAAATTCATGTCAAGCAAGATGACGTTGAAGTGGGTACGAGAGATGAGCGGCAGCAATTCACGTGGATCAGTTGTCATAGTAATACTTTCTACCAAAGGACGCAGTAGCATTTTCAAGGTGAAGAGAATGTCTTCATTATCGTCTACAATGAGTATCTTTCCTCGTTTCATCATACTTAAAGTTAAGTTTAAAATGTGCGGATACAGGGCTCTTTTCCGGACATGTACAAAGATAGGTAAAGTTTTTGAAAAAGAAGTGTACGGAAGCGTGCATTTGGTGTACGATATCGTGCAATTTTGTGAAATGATATTGTGCTTAAGTAAATGAAAAACAATGTATTATTCTTTTGGTATAGTTCTTGCGAAGCTTCCGTAGAAGAAAGTCTTATTCTAATAAATGCGATTATGATAAAGCATTATATAAAAGTTGCACTCCGGTTGATCAAGCGGAGCTTCCTATTTTCTACCATCAATATGCTGGGCTTTGTATTTGGCATGACGGCAGCGTTTCTCATTTACCTCTGGGTGATAAACGAGCTGACGTATGATAATTGTTTTCCGGATGCAGACCGTATTTCCAGAGTGATAGAAGTGAGCCGGGAGACGAGTGGCGAGGTAAAGGAATCTCCTGAAAGTATACGCTCACTTGTGAAAGTTTTTAAGGAAGATTTTCCACAAGTAGAAGATGCGACAGCTATCAAATATGAAGATAACCTTACACTGGAGACAGATGATGAGAAAAGAATAATTGGTAAATATGTCCATGTGGACAGTACGTTTTTTCATGTCTTTCCCTTCCCTATAATAGAAGGTAACCCCGAACAACTATGGGATAATCTTGATAATGTTGTATTATCCGAGGTTATGGCACGAAAACTATTTGGAAATGCTTCTGCCATAGGAAAAAAAGTGAAAAGAAACTATGTTGGACGGACTGATGTACACACTGTTGTTGCCGTGGTTAAGATACCTGCGAAAAGTCACATACAGTTTGATGTTGCCTTTTCGATAGATGCATACGGTCTCTTCTCCATGGGGTGGAATTGGGATAGCATGCGTCGTGGAATGCATGTTTATGTAAAAATGAAACAGGGTGACGAGGGTAAGTTGTATCGTCAGGAGCAAAGAACAATGAGGCATGCTCTCAAAAAGTTTGGTGAGAAACGAACGCTATTGCGTTTCCAGCCGATAAGAGATATTCATCTACATACAACTTTCTCTGATGAAAACGTTAAGAATCATGGTAGCCTTGCCACTATGTACCTATTTGTGGCGTTAGCCATTCTGGTCATCTTTATGGGTGCATTCAATTTCATGACACTTTCCACAGCTCGGGCGTCACTACGCTATAAAGAAATAGGGGTGCGCAAAGTAACGGGTGCCAAACGGAAAACACTTATTACACAGTTTCTCTCAGAAAGTTTAGTACAATCATTTATTTCTCTGGTACTTGCTTTAGCTCTGACGGAACTTATGCTGCCTCTGTTCAACCAAGCTATGGAAACTGCTATAACATTAAGAATGAATTGGGATATTATTTTCTATATTCTGTTTGGTATTATAGGCATAGGTTGTTTGGCTGGTGCTTATCCGGCATTTTATCTTTCATCAGTCAATCCGTTGCTTGCTTTCAAAGGCGGACGAAAGACCGGCAAGAAAGGAGGGCTTATCAAAGGATTGGTTTGCATCCAGTTTTTCATAGCTATAGTATTGATGTTGATGACTTTCATTGTACTGAAGCAACTTCACTTCATGGAGAATAAGGATTTGGGACTTGACAGAGAGAATATTGTCTCCATCCATACAAGCTTATGGTACGAAGTTGCTGATTTCAAACAAGACTTATTGAGGAATCCCGATATTAAGAGTGTTTCGATGGGTTCGCCTATTGAAAGTTTTGGAGAAGGAAATCTGGAAAAGAAAAACGGACAAGCGGCAATCAGGTGGACAGATATAGATGGAAAGACAGATTCGTTGCAAATGATGGAGATATGGGCGGATGGTGATTTTGTAAAAACTTTCGGATTACAATTATTGAAAGGGGAGTTGATGGATTCTTATTTTGAGAATTACTGGATGCAGAGTGATTCTGATAAGCCTGTTCAGCCGACGATTGTCATCAATGAAACAGCATGGAAAGCGATGAAAGTTGCTGACCCGATAGGTATGGAAGTCTATAAAGAATTTAGTGGATGGGCCGTGAAATCCCGTATTGTTGGTGTGGTGAAAGATTTTAATTTTCAGTCATTGCGTGAGAAAATGAAACCTGCTTATATATACTATAATCCGGAGTGTCTGGGCGATATGTATATTAAGATAGCCCCCGAGCGTAAACAGGAGACTTTGAAATATATTCAGCAGAAATTTGAAGAATGGGCGGTGCGTGATGATATTTTCGTCAAAGAATTCAATTATCAGTTTTTCTCCGATACTCTGAACAAGAATTATGCCAAAGAGCAGCAACAAAGCCGGATGCTGTTATTTTTCACCATCATTGCCATTGTTATTGCTATGATGGGGGTATTCGGGCTGGTTGCTCTTTCTACCGAGCAGCGGACTAAAGAGATAGGTGTCCGCAAAGTGAATGGGGCTCATTCCGACCGCATAGTACGGATGTTCTGTTTGGAATATCTTCGCTGGATAGGCATTGCTTTCGTGATGGCTTGCCCGTTAGGATATTTCTTAATGCATCGTTGGTTGAGTGAATTTGCTTATCAAACGCCCATTAGTTGGTGGCTATTCCTGTTGGCAGGGGTAATGATAGCGGGTATTACTTCATTTACTGTCGTTGGACAGACATGGCGGAAAGCATCACAAAATCCGGTAGAATCATTGAGGTATGAGTAAGATTCATTTCATACATAATGAAAAATAGATTTGGATATAATGATAACGAGATTTGATTATAATGAAAAAAATAAATTGAATATGATAAAGACTATTGGACTCAGTAAGATATTTCGTACGGAAAGCGTGCAGACCACTGCATTGAATGAAGTAAGTTTGGAAATCAATCAGGGAGAGTTTGTTGCCATTATGGGACCTTCCGGTTGTGGTAAGTCTACCTTGCTGAATATGATAGGTTTGCTTGATAGCCCCACTTCCGGTGAACTTTGGTTTCTGGATCAGGAAGTTTCCCACTACTCCGAGAATGACCGTACGGATTTGCGTAACGGAAATCTTGGTTTTGTATTCCAAAGTTTCAATCTGATAGATGAACTTACAGTCTTTGAAAACGTGGAACTTCCTTTGCTCTATGCCGGAGTGTCCACGCGTGAGCGTGTGAAACGTGTCAATGAGGCTTTGGAGCGTATGCAGATAGCTCACCGCACCGAGCATTATCCGCAACAACTTTCCGGTGGACAGCAACAGCGTGTGGCCATAGCCCGTGCCATTGTTACCAATCCCCGTATTATCCTCGCTGATGAACCTACGGGAAATCTGGATTCTACGAACGGTAATGAAGTGATGAGCCTCCTGAAAGAACTGAATCGTGATGGGGCCACTGTTGTTATGGTTACCCACTCTGAAGAGAATGCCCGCGAAGCAGAAAGAATCATACGGATGATGGACGGATATATATTGACTGAAAGTAAAAACGCCCGATAATAGATTCTTGTGTTTTGCAACATTTTTTAATAAAAAAAACTTTTTTCTTTCATGTAAATGAGAAAAAAGCTCTTTCTTTGTTAGTAGTAATTATCATAAACCTGTTTGGCAATGACACATTATAAACTGCTATTACTGCTGGTAAGTTTCTTTTGCATAACTTCCTTGTATGCACAAAAACGTAACTTTCTGATGTATAAGGATTCTGTATTGGGAAAGGATACTCTCATACTCAATGTTGAATTCTCCTTTGGAGCATCTTCCGCGTCCGCTAAACAGAGGCAATATTCTATTTCAATAGAGAAGAATGGCCGTATTGTGAAAACTTATGATGCCAAAGATATTGTAGGTTATCGGGAAGGCGGTACAACTTACGCTCCCAAAGTGATTTTAGTCAACGGAGAGAGGCGGAAAGTATTGTTACCTCGCATTTATTGGAAAGAGCCTGTACAGATGTATGTTTTCATCACCGATGAAGGAAATAAAGAATATTATTTTCAAAATGACAAGGATGAAAATTCTCCTTTACATCCGATGAGAGATGATCCTCAAACTGGCTACGTAAACCCGTTGAAAACATATTTGGAAGAATTTCCGATAGCACAGGATAATGAAGAGGTAAAAGCATATATCCGTTCGATGAAACCTACGGTCAACTCTTTTAGAAGCCGATACAAAGTTTGCCGAACCGGCAATGCGAATTATATTCCGCGTATCCGTTGGGGAGTATTGGCAGGAGCAGGCATTGCCAAATTAGTTTTAGAATCTTATGATTTTAAGCCTAAATTGCAAGGGTTTGTTGGTGTTTTTGCCGACATACCTCTGATTGATGGATTTTCTTTTCATCCGGAACTGACTTATCGTAAGTATGCTTTTAGTAAATTAGAGGAGAGCAAGACGAAATTGAATGTTGTTTATAATCGGCAAGATTTTGTCTTGCCGTTAATGTTACGTTATACTTTGGTATCGCTGAAAGGGAAAATATTACCCTATATGCAATTAGGGGCAGAATTGGGATATGCCCTAAAAAATGAATCAGCCAGTCAATATACGACTACTGATCCGGATGACTTCATCGTATGGACCGAGAGTGGAATCATAAAACATGATAAGTTCGGAATTGCCTATACGGCTGGTATTGGAACAGAATGGAAAATTCGTTCTTTTCATTCTTTATTTTTGGATTTACGTTATTGCAAGGAAACTACAAAAGATTATCTGACAGGTTATTATGCTGTTGTTTCTTTTAACCTCTAAAAACAATTGGTTATGAAAACGAATTATTTTTTATGTATATTCATCCTTAGGATTAGCTGCGTATTGTTTTTCTTTTGTTCTTGTGAGGATGCGGAATTGGCTCTCACTAATTCTGCTAAAGTGAGTATACAGGCTGAATGGAAGGATTATTCGTTTCATTTTTCAGCGAATGTCAAGAGCTCTGGCAATCTAAAGACAGAGGAACGAGGATTTGTGAAGGTTATTCCGGCCCACAATGAAGATATGGAGTCATGTCCGGAGCAAACAGAAACTTTGATTATTCCGCTAACCGGAGATTTTTCCTATCAGACAGAGAAAGATAATCTGATGAGTGGCTTAGAGTGTTGGGTTTATGCATATGTGAAGACTAATTATGGTAACTTCCGCAGTGAAATTACAGTATTGAAAACCCCCAACCAATCGCAACCGCAGATCACTTCGGTACGTCATGTCCCCTCACCGGAAGGTCCCAGTCTGGGAGGTGGCACTGTTTATATTGACGGCACCGGTTTCTCTAATATAAAAAGACGGATTGCGGTTTCTATAAAAACAGTGGGAGATTTATGGAATCCACCACAGAGTATTTTTCTGGATATTCAGGAAGCATCATTTACGCGGATTGTTGCTACCTATCCTTCCCATGAATGGAATCTGGTGGGAGATTTCCCATTAACTGTATTTGTGGGTAATTATGAAAACAAGGCTGTTGATACATTCAAAGTAGAAGGGGTACTGTTAAAAAGTATATCACCTTGTGTGCTTCGATATGGAGAAAAGGCAATGGTACAAATGTCAGGATTCTCTCCGAACAGTGACTTTCAACTTGCAGCGTATGAATCCGGAGATTATAAAATAGTGTCTACTACCGAGCAAGGAGTGGAATTACAAGTCTTCCCTGATTATTATGATCCCACTAACGATAGGGAATGTCAATTATTCTATTATGATAAAAATACGAATATGTATTCCACTCGCCTGTCGTTCCATGTGCCTGCGTCTAAGTGGTTGGAAAGAAATGCTTTTAAGATGTTAAGTCCTTATGCCAAGCAGTATAATTGTTTCTATCAAGGTAAAGGCTATTTTTATGATACAGACAATTTTTTTGATTCGAATAACAATAAATTGAAAGTATATGACTTGGAAACATTCTCATGGGAATATTATCCGCTCATGGACAACGACCACAATTATGGCATTAATGAATATGCCGACTTATTTGCCCATGAGGGATATATTTATCTTTCAATCAAGCGTCGAAGAAATAAAGAAGGAACCAATACTGTTCTTTCTTGGCAGTGCCTCTATCGCTTCAATGTCAATACTCATCGGTGGGAACAGTTGAAGAACATTGCCGACAACGCTGAAGATTGTATGAATATAGATGCCGTCTGGTTCGATGGGCAGCAACTATATGTACATTCTGATAAGCCTTTTTTATGGGAATATAATCCTACAACAGACAGTTGGCAAAAGACTAACATACATTTCCCTGCCGACTTCATGTATACAGGCGAGCATAATGGTTACATCTACTATCAAACAGAAGATAAGCATATTTACCGCTTCAAGAAAGAACAACCGGAAAAAGTAGAATATTTTGGCACACTGGAACTTCCTGTTTCCAAAGAGGCGGCAGTCTGCGGGGACTATATTTACTATAGATATGAGAAAGGAGTGTTCCGCATACCGCTATCACAATCTGTAGGAGGGATGCTTGAGGTTGAATCATTAGGTGCCGTGGATGCATTCTATTATTGCCATGGTACATTCTTCTCTCACAATGGAGATATTAATTACCTTTTAGCTACTCGGCCCAAT
>USSR01000309.1 GCA_900557355.1 uncultured Bacteroides sp. | reverse complement strand
ATGCTTGTTTCGGTAATCCTGAGTGGAAGAACTATACTATGTCCTTTAAAGCGCGCTCCCCCCAAGAAGCGGAACAAGTTCAAATCTGGGCAGGATTTCGTGCCAATAATCGTTTTGATCGTTATGTAGTTGGTATAAAGGGTGGATTGCAAGATGATTTATACCTGATGCGTATGGGTTATATGGGTACGGATGAGTTTATGGGCGTTCGTCCGTTAGGATTTCATCCGGTACCGGGTCAATGGTATCAGTTAAAGGTAGAAGTCTGTGGTAGCCGTATTCGCGTTTTCTTGAATGATGAGAAGGAACCGCGGATGGATATCACAGATAAAAACAGCAACTTGGCGCCTTCCGGTCCTGTGACTTTGGGAGGAGGTTGGATTGAAACAGAGTTTGACGACCTTGTTGTTACTCCGTTGGAAGAAGATGCATTGAAAAATGTGAAAGTTGCAGAATATCGTAAGGTGGCAACACCACAAGAGAAAGAAAGTAAGCGCCAGCTTGAAAGAGCAAGTTATGCGTCTGTGAAAGTGAATAGACTGGAGGAAGGACGCACGGATATTTCATTGGATGGTAATTGGCTCTTTATGCCCGGATATCAGTTGGACGATAAAAAGAAAGCAGTATCCACGGCTACGGACGATAAGAATTGGCATGTAATGTCCGTACCTAATTTCTGGAACCCAATCCGTATCTGGTTACATGGAGAAACCATGCCTTCACCTACAGGGCCTCAGCCAAAAGGTGTTTCGGATACCTATTACCAGCAGGAAACCGATCGTTGCGAGGGCTATACATTTGATTATAGAAAGACGAACGCTGCCTGGTATCGTCAGTGGATAGAGCTACCGGCTGGCGTTGAAGGCAAAAATATGACTCTGACTTTTGATGCTGTTTCAAAGGTAGCAGAGATTTATATTAATGGAGAGCTGGCAGGTTCGCATATCGGCATGTATGGCGAAATACAGGTTGATGGAAGCAAATTGCTGAAACCCGGCAAAAATCTGGTAGTAGTGAAAGTGATCCGTAAAGCGGATGGAAGTGCTTCTGAAAACGGTAGCACTGCTATTGATTTCTTCTATTCTTCTGTTCGCGAAAGTGAAAAAGAAGGTGGAAAAGTAGCAGTGAAGAGCAATATTCTGAAAGATATAGCACATGGATTTTATGGTGATGAGCCTGCAGGTATTTGGCAGCCGGTAAAACTTACTATCACCAGCCCGGTGAAGGTAGAAGATGTCTTTATTAAACCTACTCTGGAGGGAGCTACTTTTGACCTGACGGTAAAGAATCATAGCGGTAAAAAGAATCAGTTTGATCTCTATACTGACATTGTGGATAAAGAAACCGGTTCTGTGCTTTACAGCAGTCTTTCTTTGCAAAAACTGGTGCTGAATGCTGATGAAGAAAAGATGTTCACTTACAGTGTGAATGGACTTAAACCTCGTCTCTGGACACCTCATCATCCTAATCTATACGATTTCCGCTTTAGGCTGGTTACTGCCAAAGGTGCTGAATTAGACTGTCTGTCAGAGACTTCCGGCTTCCGTACTTTTGAAGTGAAGGAAGGCTTGTTCTTTCTGAACGGTAATCGATATTGGCTGCGGGGTGGCAATCACATTCCGTTTGCTCTTGCTCCGAACGACTTGAATCTGGCTAATACTTTCATGCAACTGATGAAGGTCGGCAACATAGATGTCACTCGTACCCACACCACTCCGTGGAATAAACTTTGGATGGGAGCTGCTGACAAAAATGGTATCGGTGTTAGCTTTGAAGGTACTTGGCCTTGGCTGATGATTCATTCCACCCCGTTGCCTGATGCAAAACTGATTGAAATGTGGAAGGAAGAATTCCTCACCTTGCTGAAAAAGTATCGTAACCATCCTTCACTGCTTTTCTGGACGGTGAATAATGAAATGAAGTTCTACGATAATGATAATGACCTGGAACGTGCTAAAGAGAAATACCGTGTGATTTCGGATGTGGTAAAAGAAATGCGTCGCATTGATCCTACACGTCCCATTTGTTTCGACTCCAACTATCAGGCAAAGGGCAAAAAAGAAAAGTATGGTGCTGACTTTATGAATAGCATAGATGATGGCGACATCGATGATATGCATGCGTATTATAATTGGTATGATTTCTCACTCTTCCGGTTCTTCAACGGAGAATTTCAGCAGAGGTTTAAGATGCCCGAACGTCCGCTTATCAGCCAGGAGATGTCAACCGGATATCCGAATAATGAAACCGGACATCCGACCCGCTCTTATCAGTTGATTCATCAGAATCCTCAATCCCTGATAGGCTATGAATGTTATGACTTCTCAGATCCTAAATCATTCCTTAACGTGCAGGCGTTCATTACCGGAGAATTGGCTGAAGCGCTCCGCCGTTCCAACGATCAGGCATCGGGTATCATGCATTTTGCCTTACTCACTTGGTTCCGTCAGGTTTATGATTATCAGAAGATTGAGCCATATCCTACGTATTACGCTTTGAAGCGTGCTTTGCAACCTGTATTGATAAGTGCCGAGTTGTGGGGACGTAATCTTTATGGTGGAGATAAGCTGCCGACACGTATTTATGTAGTGAATGACCGCGAGGATGGTACAGCCCTGAAACCTACTTTATTGCGTTGGGAAGTACAGGATGAAACCGGAAAGAAACTGGTTTGGGGTAGTGAGGAACTCCCGGCTGTGAAGCATTATGGACGCTACTATATTGAGCCGAATATCCAATTACCGGTTAACTTGCCGGCTGACAAGGTGAAAGCTAAATTGGTATTGAAGTTGACTGAGAATGGCTTACCGGTATCGGAAAATGAATATAATCTGCTGTTGGCCCGTAAGGACTGGAACATCAATCAAGTAGCAGAAGGTAAAAAAGTGCTTCTTCTGGATAAAGAGGGTATGAAAGATAAATTTGATTTCCTTCATATAAACTATCAGGCGGTTTCTACTATAAAAGAAATGATGAACCCGAAACTGAAAGCTGACCTTTGCATTATTTCCGGATTGACCGCGTGTACGGACGAAGAAAGAGAAATGCTTCGCTCTTATCAGTCAAAGGGAGGGAAGTTGCTTTTACTGAATAGTAAAGAAGTTGCGAAGGCCATTTATCCTGAACATATCACGAGTTGGATTATCCCGACAGAGGGTGACATCGTGAATATGGAACGCAATGATGCACCGGTGTTTGATGGTATTGATGTATTGGAACTGCGTTATTTCAATAATAATAAGAGAGAAATTCCTTTGGCTTGCAATGCTACCCTGAAAGTAAACCGGAATGAAAACCTGATAGAATTGGCAGGGCAGATGAAGATTCATGCTTATATCGACGGTGGAAAGCCGGAAGATCGTATTCGTAAAATCGATTCGATGCGAGGTTTAACCTTATTGCAGATAAAGGATGGAAAGGGATTGGCTACAGTTTCTACCATGTGTACGGAGAAGGCTGATACCGACCCGATAGCTGGAAAGTGGTTAGTGAACATGATAAATGAATTATTGAAATAGCAAGCAACGAATAGTTTGATACGATTCTGATTTTACTGATACAATCAAAATACTATGGTCAAGAAAATTCTGATATCCTTTTGTTTGAGTGCTGTAGCCCTGGTGGCTACAGCACAAAATGAACCCTACAAAAACCCGGATTTGACACCTTCCGAACGGGCATGGGACTTGTTGAAACGTATGACTCTGGAAGAGAAAATCAGCCAGATGAAAAATGGCTCGCCAGCCATTGAGCGCCTTGGAATACCGGCATATGACTGGTGGAATGAAGCACTGCACGGAGTGGCGCGCGCCGGAAAAGCAACTGTTTTTCCTCAGGCGATAGGACTTGCCGCCACTTTTGATAATCAGGCGGTTCATGAAACCTTCAGCATCGTATCGGATGAAGCCCGTGCCAAATACCATGATTTTCAACGTAAGGGTGAACGGGATGGTTACAAAGGATTAACGTTTTGGACTCCGAATATCAATATATACCGTGATCCGCGTTGGGGACGAGGTATGGAAACTTATGGAGAAGACCCGTATCTGACCTCTCTGATGGGATTGGCCGTAGTGAAAGGCTTGCAGGGTGATGGCACCGGAAAATATGACAAGACACATGCTTGCGCCAAGCACTATGCCGTGCACAGTGGTCCGGAATGGAACAGGCATAGCTTTGATGCCAAGAATATTTCCCAGCGCGATTTATGGGAAACCTACCTGCCCGCTTTTAAAACCTTGGTGACGGAAGGAAAAGTAAAAGAGGTGATGTGTGCCTATAACCGCTATGAAGGAGAACCGTGTTGCTCTAACAAGCAATTGTTGATTCGTATCCTGCGTGAGGACTGGGGATATGATGATATTGTGGTTTCAGATTGTGGGGCTATCGGCGATTTCTACTATCCTAATCATCATGAAACCCACCCTACGGCTGCGGCTGCCTCGGCTGACGCTGTTGTCTCAGGGACAGACCTGGAATGTGGCGGCAGTTATTCTTCTTTAAATGAAGCGGTACGGAAAGGACTGATATCAGAAGAAAAAATCAATGAATCGGTTTTCCGTTTATTGCGCGCTCGTTTCCAGTTGGGCATGTTTGATGATAATACACTTGTTTCGTGGTCTGAAATACCATATTCGATTGTAGAGTCAAAAGAACATGTAGCCAAGGCTTTGGAGATGGCACGTAAGAGTATGGTATTGCTGACTAACAAGAATAATATCTTGCCGTTGAGTAAATCTGTTCGTAAAGTTGCCGTGCTGGGGCCTAATGCCAATGACTCCGTGATGCTTTGGGCAAACTATAACGGTTTCCCTACTAAATCTGTCACCATCCTTGAGGGCATTAAAAGTAAACTTCCCGAAGGAGCTGTATATTATGAAAAAGGTTGTGATTTTGTAAATACACAGACTGTTTTTAGCTACTTCGATTGTTGCTCGTATGATGGGAAGAAAGGCTTTAAGGCAACCTTCTGGAATAATAAGGAATTGGAAGGTGAAGCGGTGGCTGTCGGTCATTTTAGTGAGCCGCTGAACTTTGGTAATGGGGGCAACACCGTATTTATGCCGGGAGTAAATCTGCACGATTTCTCGGCGCGCTTTGAGTCGGTATATACCCCGAAGGAATCCGGCGAAGTCTCTTTCATTATTTCTGCGGATGATGGTTCCCGACTGTTCATTGATGGGGAAGAGGTTTACTCTGAGTGGCATAATGGAGCTACAAGAGAGAAAATGTATAATCTGAATGCAGTGAAGGGCAAAGCCTATAAGGTTGTATTAGAGTATTTCCAGGCTGGCGGAGAAGCTTCATTGAAATTTGATATAGGCATTAAGAAAGAAATAAATTATAAGGAAGTGGCCGATAAAGCGGCTGAAGCTGACGTGATTATCTTTGTTGGCGGACTTTCTTCTTCACTGGAAGGTGAGGAAATGCCGGTAGACCTTCCCGGATTTAGAAAAGGTGACCGCACCAATATCGATCTGCCTCAGGTGCAGGAAGAGATGCTGAAAGCTTTGAAAAAAACAGGTAAACCGGTTGTTTTTGTCTTATGTTCCGGCAGTACGCTGGCATTGCCTTGGGAAGCAGAAAACCTGGATGCGATTATTGAAGCATGGTATCCCGGCCAGCAGGGAGGGACAGCCGTTGCAGATGTCCTGTTTGGTGATTATAATCCTGCCGGACGCTTGCCACTTACTTTCTATGCATCGAGCAGTGATCTGCCCGATTTTGAGGACTACGATATGAGCAACCGTACATACCGCTATTTCAAGGGAAAACCTCTGTTTCCTTTTGGACATGGATTGAGCTATACCACTTTTGACTATGGTAAGGCTAAGGCGGATAAGAAAATACTTCGGGCAGGTGAGGGGGTGACTTTAACCATACCATTGAAGAACATCGGTAAACTGTCGGGAGATGAAGTTGTGCAAGTCTATCTGCGTAATCCTGGTGATAAAGATGGGCCGATTAAAACATTGAGAGCTTTCCGCAGGATTTCTTTGGAAGCTGGTCAGGCGGAAGATGTTCTGTTTGAATTACCCGCCTCAACATTTGAATGGTTTAATCCGGCTACAAACCGCATGGAGGTTCTTCCCGGTAAGTATGAACTGCTCTATGGTGGAACTTCGGATGAGAAAGCGCTACGGAGACTAACAGTTACGTTGAAGAAATGAAACTCTGCATTTTGCAATGATATTTAAACGCTATTTGAACAATCCTTAATTACCTGTAGGTAATCTACTGACTATTACGTAGTAGTTGGCAAACTACCTATAGGTAATCGGGTAACTACTTATAGGTAGTTTTATCACTTATCCTGCACGATTCGTAATAGATTGAACCTTTAATACTGATATTTATGAAGAAGTATTTTCTTTTTATATTTTTTCCCCTTTTTGTCCTTTCTGCTAATGCCGGAGAAGGAAGATATACCTTCCCGTTGACAGGAAGAGGCTGGTCGCTATGGCTCGATAAGGAAGCGGGCTGGCAGAATGATCGCCTTTACCTTCCGCACGAGATAACTGACTTGTCTTTGTTGCCTGTGAATCGTCCTACTGGTGGCTGGCAGGTTTTGAGTAATAATCCTGATGCAGTTTCTGTCGAAGTACCGGGTACGGTGGAAGAATATCTCACCGTTTCTGATAATCCCCGTCCGGAAGATTTCCGGGGAGTCAGTTGGTGGTATCGTAAGATTAAGATTCCTGCTGACCAGAAGAATAAACGCTTTATAATTTATTTTGAATCAGTCAGAATGCGTGCAGAAGTTTATCTTGACGGCAAACTCGTGGCTTACGACCTGATTGGTGAAACTCCTTTTCAGGTAGACATTACGGATGAGGCCAAGCCGGGGACAGAACAATTACTGGCAGTACGTGTCACCAATCCCGGAGGTAATTTCCACTGGCAGGATTTTGATATACTGAAATGGGGAGAGTATAATATTCCTCCTGCAAGAAGTTTCAGTGGAATTATCGGTAGGGTTAGGTTAGAGAGTGTGAACCCTGTGTTCATTTCTGATATTTATATGCAGAATACTCCTGAGTTGACAAAAGTGAATGCTATTGTTTCTTTCACTAACGAAACGCCTGCTGATGTGAAGCAGGATATTGAACTTACAGTGAGCGAAAAAGCTAATCCTGATAAAGTTGTATTCCGGCAAACATTGAAAAAAGTATCTTTGCCTTCAGGAAATCATGAAGTGACAATACCTGTAAATGTTCCTGATGCCAAACTATGGGACCTTGCCACTCCAGAGTTGTATACTTGCAATATTCAGATAAAGAAGGGTAAAAAGATACTCGATCAGGACCAGAAGAATTTTGGTTTCCGTTGGTTTACTGTAGATGGCGTGGGGAAGGATGCGGTACTGCGTCTCAATGGTCGCCGCGTGATGCTGAAAAGCGCCATCAGTTGGGGATACTTCCCGGTTACGGGATTGATAGCAACGACCGAGATGGCCGAAAAGCAGATTCTTACGGCTAAGAAGTTGGGCTTGAATATGTTGAACTTCCATCGCTGCATAGGTAGTCCGGTGGTTCTTGAAAAAGCGGACGAGTTGGGATTGCTCTATTATGAAGAACCGGGTTCATTCCATTCGGCCAACCATGATCCGTTTATCCGTACAATTGTGAATGAGAAACTGAAACGTATGGTTCGCCGTGACCGCAGTCATCCGAGCCTCGTAATCTTTAATCTGATTAATGAATTTGGCGGTCGGTTGTCACGGGATAAGGAGCTTGTAGCCAAGCGTATGAATGATATGTGTGAGGCACATGCTGTCGATCCCAGCAGAATTATGACGTTTACGTCCGGTTGGGCAGGTAGTGAAGATAAAGAAGAGGATTCCAAAGCACATATGTTGCCATTTGACACAACGTTATACCGGAAGGGATGGCACGATAATCATCGTGCCGGAGGACCGGACA